>NZ_PKOZ01000001.1:0-300000 GCF_002946355.1 Pradoshia eiseniae | reverse complement strand
CCATCCTCTGCTCTCGCCTCCACCATGGCTTGCATTGTCCTTGATGTATACTCAACTGATTGGCGCAAATAGCCTATTTTAATAAATTCATTCCTAAATTCAAGCGTTCCCTCATCACATTCAATGTCTCCTGCAAGAATATTGGCGAGTGTTGTCTTTCCAGCGCCATTTTTTCCAATAAGGCCAATTCGTTCATTTGCTTGAACCGTCAATGTCACATTAGTAAGCAACTGATGATCCCCATAGGATTTCTTTATTCCTCTTAGACTAATAATGTTCATCCCATTCACCTCTTCAAATTTAGGCATAATAAAATCCCTGAACAGAAACCTGTTTCAGGGATGTATGAGCCATTATCCGCAAAAATGACCGAACAAGCCCCTCCTGTATTATAAGGAGATCGCTTATCTGTCATCTGCTTTGAAAGAAGGGTAACTGGGCACACTAATCCAATTTTCAGGTTTCTGTTTTTTATTCAAAAACGGCCTGTAAAATCAGATTAGAATTTCATCGTCCCATATCAGTCCTTTACTTTAATTTCTTTAAGTATATGCATTCACTGTTGACAGTGTCAATAAACGAATGAAATATAGGGGTCCTGTTTTCTATTCACGAGTCCTTTTGCAGTATACCTACTATGGAAATCTATTTCCTATCTTCATATTGATTTCCCTCTAATTGCCTTCCATCTATAATACTGTTAAAAAATATAAGAGTGTTACAAAAGGGAAGATAATAAAGAGCACATTCATCATCTGCATGACTGATAAGAAATTAGTCTTCCTTTCGGCTGTTTTGTTGATATACAAAAAAGAAACCGCACCTATTAAGCATGGAATCATCCCGGTGACAGAAAATCTTTGAGGTGTTGAATACATTGTATTTATCAAGGCTATTGCACAAAGGACAACACTAGCAGCACAAAATAATAATGGAATCCAAATACTTCGATTTGCTGTCATTTTCCCCTCCTATAATTTTCCAAATAATAAATCAATTCCAGTGTATCATAATGATTTTGCATTTAGAACCAGTCATTTTGCGTCTTTAGATCTATTAGTTATCTATAATGGCTACCCCATCGATAATCTGGGTATTTATTCTGATTTTTCCTTTTAAACGAAATCTTTCAAGCAAATAGGTTACTATATGAGCCAATCTTGTGTATAATCCACATATGAAAAACAATTGTACACCTAAGGAGGACAACATGAAAAAATTTGGGATTTTACCTAAAATTATCGCAGCTATTTTCCTCGGAATAGGTATTGGCATGATTGCCCCGGCATGGCTGGTACGCCTATTTGCTACATTTAACAGTTTGTTCAGCAGTTTTCTGGAATTTATTATCCCATTCATCATTATCGGCTTTATTGCTTCAGGGATTGGCACAATGGGCAGAGGCGCCGGAAAAATGCTTGGAATTACGACTGGCTTAGCCTATGCTTCGACTATTCTGGCTGGTCTAATGGCCTTTTTTGCCGCAAAGACTTTCTATCCTGCATTGCTTCAAAATCAGACAAGCCAAAGCTTTGCCAGCCCTGAGGAAGCCTTGCTTTCTCCATACTTCACAATTGAAATGCCAGCGGTCATGGGCGTTATGACTGCCTTGCTGGTAGCTTTCACAATTGGCTTAGGGATGGCATCCATTAAAGGCGATGCCTTGCTAAAGGTGATGGATGAATTTAAAGAGATTGTTGTCAAGGTCATTAATTCAATCATCATTCCTTTATTGCCTATCCATATCTTTGGTATATTTGCAAATATGACACAGGGTGGCCAGATTGCCTCCATTATGAGCGTATTCGCTAAAGTTTTTGTCATGATCATCATCCTGCATTTAGTGATGATAGCCTTGCAATATACAGTAGCTGGAACGATTTCAAGGAAAAATCCATATCGGATGTTAAAGAATATGATGCCAGCATACTTTACAGCGCTTGGAACTCAATCCTCTGCTTCGACGATTCCTGTCACCGTAGCGCATACGAAGAAAATGGGCGTGAAAGAAAAAGTCGCTGATTTCACCGTACCGCTCCTAGCTACAATTCATTTATCTGGAAGCACGATTACATTGGTCAGCTGTTCGATTGCTGTCATGATGCTTCAGGGTATGGAGGCCAGTTTTGTCCAAATGTTCCCCTTCATTCTCATGCTCGGCGTCACAATGATTGCTGCTCCCGGTGTCCCTGGAGGCGCTGTTATGGCTGCATTAGGATTGCTAGAGTCCATGCTCGGGTTCTCTGATAATATGCTTTCTCTCATGATTGCCCTTTATCTGGCCCAGGACAGCTTTGGAACTGCCTGCAATGTAACAGGAGATGGAGCCATCTCAGCCATTGCTGAGCGTTTTCAACTAAAAGACGGCAAATCAACTACCAACTCACTGGAACAGATGATGTGAATAGATACATGAATGCCCCGTAACTGAGAGTATACGGGGCATTCTTTTTTGTATTATGTTGAACAGTAAGAACAATTAGCATTACTTCATTTATTCTTCTTATTATAAAAGCTGGTGGAATGGCGATCATTTGAGATAACATGCTTTGTAACCTGCGAACAGGCTGCACGATATTTTCCGGCACATTAAGGATGTACTTACTAATTTGATATAAATCTAAAGATACATAAAAGCATAAGCAGGATTTTTATCAATGTAGAGAGAACAACTTATTGGAAAGCTAAGCGGCAGACATTGGAGGTCATTGCATGTTTTTTGTCATCCCCTTTCTTTTTGCTAGTGCCATAATGGTGATCGCTTTACTATTTTCTTTAATTCTTAAACAGTTCTTCCATCCTCCCATCGCCAAAATCCCTGTCTATATGGCTATAGCTGCAGGAGCTGGCATCATTTATTACGGCTATAAGATTTTAAGAGGGTTTGAAGGTGCCATGTTTAGTTTAGTGGGAATCTTTACAATCATGGAGGGTTGGATGATTCTAAGCTTCCTGAAAGGCCTTTTTCATAAGAACTTCTTTACAAATGAAAGATAAATAGTCTTTGATGCTTCAAAGAGGATATCTGTTTCTCATTTCAACAAAGCATCTAGAATAGAGAGGAAATGGTTTTATTGAAGCTTACAAAAGTGGATATAGTTTGTCTGATAGCAGTCGTGATATTTTCGATGGCTTTCTACTGGTTTACCGAAGAAACAATACCCGATATTTACCGGATAACAATCATAATAACCGTCGCATTTACTGTAGGGATTATAAGAAAACGTTTGTCTAATCACTAATCCTACGGATAAATAAAGCCATGCTTCTAGCTTGTGATCTAGGGAGATTCCTCTAGGTTAATAAGCTATTCTAACCATATGGGAATGGGAGGAAACCTGTTATGAAACAGACAGGCAGTATTTTGATTGGAACAATCATGGTTTATATCCTGCTTTGTATTGGCAGCTATTATATTTTTCCTGAAGTAAATAGTTTCGCTGTAAGCAGGGCTGCTTCAGGTGTAATGGGTGTTGTCAGCTGGGCCATCGCTATGTTTGCCGTGAAGAAAATCATTAAAATACCCGCATAACGATTGTTTTTAAACGAATGGATAACAAAGAAACTCGCCCTATTTTTAAAGGCGAGTTTCTTTGTTCATTTTGCTTATTTATCTTCTTCCATCCACTCTGTATGGAAGATGCCTTCTTTGTCAACGCGCTCATATGTGTGGGCGCCGAAATAATCGCGTTGTGCCTGCAATAGATTAGCCGGCAATGTTTCAGCACGGTAGCTGTCATAATATGATAAGGCAGCGCTGAAGCATGGTACCGGGATTCCAGCTTGGATGGCCGTGCCGATTACTTCACGCAGGGCATCCTGGTAGCTTGTGACGATTTCTTTGAAGTATTCATCAAGCAGAAGATTCTTTAGCTCTGGATTGCGGTCATATGCATCCTTGATTTTTTGCAGGAATTGGGCGCGAATGATGCAGCCTCCGCGGAAGATCATCGCGATGTCTCCATATTGAAGATCCCAGTTGAATTCATCGGATGCAGCCTTCATTTGGGCAAAACCTTGGGCATAAGAGCAGATTTTGCTCATGTAAAGGGCCTTGCGAATGGACTCAATAAATGCTTGTTTATCACCAGCAAATTCTTTTCGTGCAGGACCAGATAATACTTTAGAGGCTGCAACACGCTCATCTTTCAAAGCTGACAAGAAGCGAGCGAATACAGACTCCGTGATAATTGGAAGCGGCACACCGAGGTCAAGCGCACTTTGGCTTGTCCATTTTCCAGTACCTTTTTGGCCAGCTTTATCAAGGATGATGTCCACCATTGGCTTTCCTGTTTCCTCATCCGTTTTCGTGAAGATATCAGCCGTGATTTCGATCAAATAGCTATCAAGCTCACCCTTATTCCACTCAGCGAACACCTCATGCAGCTCTTTTGCATTTAGTCCAAGGATATGACGGAGAAGAGCATAGGATTCAGAAATCAATTGCATGTCTCCGTATTCGATGCCGTTATGGACCATTTTCACATAATGACCCGCTCCATCCGGACCGATGTAAGTGCAGCAATCATCTTCACCAACTTTTGCAGAGATGGCCTTCAAGATTGGAGCAACAAGCTCATAAGCCTCTTTTTGTCCTCCTGGCATGATGGAAGGTCCTTTTAATGCGCCTTCCTCACCGCCTGATACACCAGTACCGATAAAGTAGAAGCCTTGTTTGCTGAGCTCTTCATTGCGGCGCTGCGTATCTTTGAAGAAGGTGTTGCCTCCATCAATAATGATGTCACCCTTATCAAGATGCGGAGTCAATTGAGCGATTGTCGCATCTGTTGCAGCACCCGCTTTGACCATGATCAAGATTTTGCGAGGTTTCTCAAGGGAATTGACGAACTCCTCAATTGAATATGTAGGAAGCACATTTTTGCCTTCCGCCTCTTTCATCATTGCTTCTGTCTTATCAGAAGAACGATTGTAAACGGAAATCGAATAACCACGGCTCTCTATATTAAATGCTAGGTTTTTGCCCATAACGGCTAAACCGATGACACCAATTTGTTGTTTTCCCATTGCTAACATTCCTTTCAATCATGGATTCACTTATATAAACCGTATTAACCTTAGCAATTTTACACCATTTGTGCAAGTTCTGAAACCTATTTTCCATAAGGACCATCATCCTTTGGCCGGTGCAAAAAATCTTTGCTGAAGCTCGTATTGCTCGCAGCATCCTTATCATGGATCTTAATGCCCTTTTTAATGATTTGACTTCCAAATTTCCTTGTAATCGCATTAACAGCGCTCTCTAGCTTTACTTCCTTCACATCCTGTGTATAGGAGAATAAATCTAGCTGCTTCATGGCCTCGTGCGCCTCAATGACCTCGTTGGCGGTGACGCCGAGCAAACGGACAGGATCGCCATTCCAATTCTTTACGAATAGGTCCTTCGCATGCATGTATAAATCCTCGCCCTTTATAATAGGGTTTACCAATGTTTTACCCCGAGTGACTGTCCTTCTATCCTTATAGCGTATCATAATTTGAACTTTTGATGCTAATAACTCTTTTTTCTTTAGCCTGGCACTTACTTTTTCACTTAAGCGTTTCAGCACGGCGAATAATTCTTGCTGATTCGTAATATCTCGCGGAAGAGTCGTAGAATTCCCGACACTCTTGTAATCAAAAATCGATTCAGGGTCGACCTCACGGCGGTCTATGCCATTGGCCCGTTCCTTTAGGCGGAGTCCATTAATTCCCAACAGCTTTTCAAGTGCACCCTCATAGCCATTCGCTAAATCCCCGATTGTCTTAATATGAATCGTGGCAAGCTTTTGGGCTGTTTTCTCCCCAACGCCATGCATCTCTCCCACTGGTAGCGGCCAGAGCTTATCCTTCACTTCCCGCTTGCGCAAAATGGTAATTCCCATTGGCTTTTTCATATCAGAGGCGGTTTTGGCCAAGAATTTATTTGGTGCAATTCCAATACTGCAAGGAAGTCCCATCGTATCCATGATGCGCTCCTGGATAGTATGAGCGATCTTGATCGGCGATTGGCCTTCGCAATAGTCGGTGATGTCAAGATAGCCCTCATCAATAGAGACAGGCTCCACGATAGGCGTAAAGGTGCGCAGCAGCTCAAAGATTCCTTGGGAGGCCGCTCGGTACCGGTCAAAATTAGGCTCCATCACTATCAGCTTCGGGCAAAGCTTTTGAGCTTGCCAGATAGGCATGGTTGTCTTCACGCCAAATTTCCGCGCTTCATAGCTGCATGTCACAATAATGCCTCTGCGTTCCTTCGCATTGCCGGCAATGGCCAAGGGCTTCCCCTTGAGCGATGGGTCAAATGCGATTTCCACTGATGCATAGAAGCTATTCATATCCACGTGAAAGATGATGCGCCCGCCTTTTTTTGCCTTCCCTTCTGCTGTCATGTCGTCTATAGACCTCCCCCGATTCTGCTCCTTGAAAAATGCATGATGGCAAAGAAGCCACCGGTGATGCCGGTGGCTCATTGCTTTCATTGTTACTTCGTTGGAGCAGCTACTTCTTCAATAATAGCCAATACCATTTCGCCTAATTTATATAGTTCAGCAATTGGCATTTTTTCATTCGTTGTGTGAATGTCTTCATAGCCTACAGCCAGATTGACCGTCGGGATGCCGTGACCAGCGATTACATTTGCGTCAGACCCGCCTCCGCTATGCTTCAATTCAGGTTCTCTGCCGATTTTTCTGGCAGCCTTCTTCGCTACTTCAACGACATGGTCGCCGTCTCCATATTTGAAGCCAGGGTACATAACCTCGATTTCAACTTCAGCAGTACCGCCCATTTCAGCAGCTGCAGATTCAAATGCCTCTTTCATGAGAGCAGCTTGTTTCTCCATCTTTTCTGTAATTAGGGAACGTGCTTCAGCCAAGATTTCAACATGATCCACAACAATATTGGTTTGTTTATTAGCACAATCAAATACGCCAATATTAGCTGTTGTTTCTTCATCAATGCGCCCAAGCGGCATTTTCGCAATTGCTTTTGCAGCGATTGTGATAGCTGAAACACCTTTTTCAGGAGCTACGCCTGCATGAGCGGTTTTACCTTTGATAACCGCCTTGATTTTTGCTTGTGTCGGCGCAGCGACGATGATGTTGCCAACCTCTTCATCGCTGTCCAATGCAAATCCGTATGTAGCTTTAATAAGGGATGGGTCAAGAGCTTTCGCACCAACAAGTCCGGACTCTTCTCCAACCGTAATGATAAATTGGATTGTACCGTGCTTTAAGTCTTTTTCCTTAATTACACGTAAAACCTCAAGCATGACAGACAGACCTGTCTTGTCATCAGCCCCGAGGATGGTTGTCCCGTCTGTGACGACATATCCATCTTTAATGCTTGGCTTAACGCCAGCACCCGGTGTGACCGTATCCATATGGGAGGTGAAATAGATCGTATCCGCACCTTCCACATTCCCAGGAAGCGTACAAATTAAGTTGCCCGCTCCAAATCCGGTTGTTTCCTTGGCATTGTCTTCGTATACATCCAGGCCAAGCGCCGTGAATTTATCTTTTAATACCTTTGAGATTTGTCCTTCGTTCTTTGTTTCAGAATCGATTTGGACTAATTCGAGAAATTCTTGCAATAATCTTTCTTCATTAATCATTCTTTCTTCCTCCTAACCAGGAATTAAGCTTTTATCTTATTAGTATACCGATGTTTTTCATTTAAGAAAAGGGAGGAACCCGAAGCTGCTCTAGACAGTTTTTGCCTATTAAGTATAACAATTATGAAAATACAGAAAAATTACAATAAAGGCTACCTACTCACGGATGCCTAGCAAAAACAAGGGATTGAGAATAATAACATTCTCAATCCCTTGTTGTCTACAATCTGAGTGTCTTATAAAGGAATATTCCCATGTTTTTTCGCCGGCCGGACTTCCTTTTTCGTTCTAAGTATCTCAAGTGCCTGAGCAATTTTGAGGCGGGTATCTCGCGGGTCAATGACATCATCGACCATCCCTTGACTTGCCGCCACATAAGGGTTGGCAAACTTCTCACGGTATTCCTCAATCTTTTGCTGACGCACTTTCTCAGGGTCTGGACTATTATTGATTTCCCTGGCAAATATGATATTGGCAGCACCTTGCGGACCCATGACAGCAATCTCCGCATTAGGCCAAGCATAAACCAGATCTGCCCCGATGGATTTGCTGTTAAGCGCGACATATGCCCCGCCATACGCTTTGCGCAGGATGACAGTCAGCTTTGGAACAGTTGCCTCTGAATAGGCGTAGAGGATCTTTGCTCCGTGGCGAATGATGCCGCCATGCTCCTGCTTAATTCCCGGGAAGAAGCCAGACACATCCTCAAATGTCACGATTGGGATATTAAAGGAATCACAAAAACGGATGAAGCGGGCCGCCTTGTCGGATGAATTGATATCAAGTCCGCCTGCCATGTTTTTTGGCTGATTGCAGACAAGGCCGATTGTTTCTCCGCGCAGACGGGCAAGCCCAACGACGATATTCTTCGCGAATCCCGCCTGAACCTCCATGAAGGAGCCCTCATCCACCACTTCAACGACGACCTTTCTGACATCATAGGGGCGCACCCCATCATATGGCACGATATCACAAAGATCTGGACGGTCATCATTCTTATCATCCCATTCCTTGCGGGGCGGCAATTGATCATTGTTAAGCGGCAGGTAAGACACAAGCCTTCTCACCATTTTTAAGGTCTCTTCTTCTGTTTCCCCTTCAAAATGAGCATTGCCGCTTATCGTATTATGAACCTTTGCTCCGCCCAGGTCCTCTGAGCTGATTTTCTCCCCTGTGACGGTTTCAATTACCTTAGGTCCCGTGATGAACATTTGGCTCGTCTTATCCACCATGAAAACAAAATCAGTGATAGCTGGTGAATAGACAGCCCCTCCTGCACATGGTCCCATGATGACAGAAATTTGCGGGACCACACCTGAATAAATTACATTCCGATAGAATACATGTCCATATCCATCAAGAGATGTGACCCCCTCTTGAATCCTCGCTCCCCCTGAGTCATTCAAGCCTATAATCGGAGCTCCATTCTTTGCGGCCAAATCCATAATGTTGGAGATTTTCTTGGCATGCATCTCGCCAAGCGCCCCCCCAAATACGGTGAAATCCTGTGAAAATATGTATACAGGCCTGCCGTCTATCTTTCCATAGCCGGTCACTACGCCATCCCCTGGCCCTTTAACCTGGTCTAATCCAAAATCTTTATTCCGGTGTTCGACAAAAGCATATAATTCAACAAAGCTATCCTCATCTACAAGAAGGTCAATCCGTTCCCTGGCAGTCAATTTCCCCTTCTCATGCTGCTTCTCAATTTTCTCGAATCCGCCGCCAAGCTCAATATCATTCCTTCTGTCATACAGCTCCGTGATCTTCTCGTAAATATCCACCCTTATTCCTCCCGTTTCGGTTTCTCGCATAATTCAACCAAAACCCTATGTACTGACTTAGGATGTATGAATGCCACTTCTGTATGGTGTGCACCAGGCCTCGGTTCTTCATCAATCAACTGCAGTCCTTTTTCTTTCAGTTCGGCGATTCGATCCTTGATGCTTGATACCTCAAGCGCAATATGATGAATCCCCTCTCCTTTTGTTTCAATAAATTTCGCGATTGCGCTTGTCCCATCCAGCGGCTCAAGCAATTCAATCCGTGTGTTCCCAGCTGAAAGGAAGGCAACCCTAACTTTTTGGCTTGGAACAATTTCCTCCCCTTCGTTAATCATCCCAAACACATCCTCGTATAGAGGAAGCGCTTCCGAAATAGATTTAACGGCGATTCCTATATGGTTGATTCCCCTTTGCATGCTCATCCTCCCTTTTTTTACCTATTTAAATAATAGAACATTCGTAAAATTCTATAAAGGCATATACCTTGAAAGAGAAGAAAATTTTTTTCACTTGAGGAGGAAGGCTAAAAATAGTAGTATCAAATCATGAGGAAATAAGGAGTGGAATTCATGTCTAATAAGCGTACTCAAAAAATCATCGTCTACTTAATGATTATTACCATGGTAGTAGTTACCCTGCTATCAGGAATTTCCGCTTTTTTATAGAAACAATAAAAAACACCAGTTGTCCCTGCCTACGGCAGCAGGCATCAAGCTGGTGTTTTTATATTTTTAAGGCTCAGTATCTGCACGGACGGCGCCATGCAGCTTTGCATAATGAAGGGGTGGCTCTTTACCTGAGTATATATACACCTTCGTCCCAATCGGAACGCGAGTGAACAAACGCTCAGCCTCCTTGTTTTTCATACGGATGCACCCATGGGATATATGCTTCCCGATGGTGTCTTCTTTGTTGGTGCCATGGATTCCATATACGCGGCCATTTGTCTTACGCGCATCAAATCCCATCCATCTGGTGCCTAGCGGATTTTCCGGGTTCTTAGAAGGTATGCGCTTGCTTGAATACTCGGGATTCTTGAACTTTGTCACAATTGTATACAGACCAATTGGCGTATCCTTCGTCTCCCTGCCGGTTGCCACTGAATAATGAAGGATTTCCTTTTCATCCTCATAGAAGAACAGTTCATTAGTCTGCTTGTTGATTATGATAAACGGATCGCCAGGAAGAGGGTTCTGGCCAAGCGGCCAAATCGGCGAGATAAGATGAATCAGAAACAAGAGTGATGGGAGCATGTTCATAGCATATCACCTTTTTTAATCTAGTATCTGATCAATCCAGATCGCTTATTCAATCCTGCTTAATTTTCGTAAATGGCAGCGGCTTCACTGTACTCTTGATGACGAGATAGTCCCGCAATTCCTTCCCCAACTGGAAAAGAGCAGCGCGGCGTTCAAACTCGTCGAAGTTTGACGGTATTTCCTTTTTCTTCAAATTATCAAGCAGGTCATCAAGCTGTTTGATATGCTCTTCTGTCGTGTTCCGATGATGGACATTATCGCTCAAATGGCCTATGAATTCGCCAATCTCCCGGCTGCCCTCATGTTCAGACAAATCCATCTTCCCAGCGAGCGGGAGAATTCTCTTTAAAATAGCGAGCTGCCTCTCCCTTAGCTTAAAGTAATGATAATAGGAGTCCTCACTTCCGGTAATATGATTCTCAAGATCGAGAGCAGCATAATAAACAGCTTTCTTGATGGCATTATCCGCCTCAATAATTTCCTTGCCTGTCCATATGCTGTTTCCGGTTACCAGGTATTCACTTAATTCCCTTAATATAATTCTGTATAAATTTTCTATTTTGTTCTTGTACTCAACAAGTTCACGATCCATGCTCGGCATATAGAAATTCACTAGAAAGGCTACGCTTATTCCTATAACCACAAGACCTACCTCATTCAGCAAGGTATCCACCGTAATGGAGTTAGATGCATATAAATGAAGAATAATTACGGAGCTTGTCACAATCCCGCCAGAAACTCTCAGTGCAACTGTAGTCGGAATGAAAAACAGAAGCATTAATCCAATCACAGGCGGCGTGTAGGCAATCCATTCGAAGAACAGATAGGAATAAGCCATCGCGATTAAACAGGCAACAAAGCGGTCCCATGCTGCCCTGAGCGATTTTTTCTTCGTGCGCTGAATGCATAAAATGGTAATAATCCCTGCGGAAGCAAAACTGTGGAGACCAATTAATTGCGCTATATAAATAGCCACTGGTGTACCAATAGCCGTTTTTATCGTTCGGTAGCCGATTTTGAACATTTATGTATCACCCCGATAAGTAATGTACCCAAAAAAAGATATTCTGAGCATCAGAATATCTTTCTTAAGAATAGGCTATTTATAATACTTTCTGCAAGAACTCTTTTGCGCGCTGTGATTTAGGCGAGGTAAAGAAAAGCTCTGGAGCGCTGTCTTCTACGATGACACCGCCATCCAAAAATAGCACCCTGTCTGCGACTTCCTTCGCAAACCCCATCTCATGTGTGACAATCGCCATGGTCATCCCTGAATTTGCCAATGACTTCATAACTTCAAGCACTTCTTTAACCATCTCCGGATCAAGAGCTGAAGTCGGCTCGTCAAACAGCATGATCTCTGGCTTCATTGCAAGTGCACGTGCAATTGCGACCCGCTGCTTTTGCCCGCCAGAAAGCTGTCCTGGATATTCATTTGCCTTCTCTGCCATCCCGACCTTAGCAAGAATATCCATTGCCTCTTTCTTCGCTGCACCCTTAGTCATCTTCTTCACTTTCACTGGTGCATACGTCACATTTTCAAGAACGGTCTTATGAGGGAACAGATTGAAATGCTGGAATACCATCCCGACATTCTGTCTCATGGCAAGGACGTTCGTCTTCGGCGCGGTAATTTCCTCACCCTTAATCCAAATAGTTCCGCCAGTTGGCGTTTCCATCAGGTTCAAGCAGCGAAGAAAAGTTGACTTACCAGAACCAGAAGGACCGATGACCGCAATCACTTCCCCCTCCTTGATTTCTGTCGTGATTCCTTTTAAGACTTCTAATTTCCCGAAGTTCTTTTGTAGATTCTCCACTTTAATCATGAATGCTGCAACCTCTTTTCAACCATTTTTCCAATAAACGTGAGAATCATGACGAGCACATAATAAATGAGTCCCGCAAACAAGAGCGGCTCTAAGTATTGGAATGTCTCGCCCCCTACCTGGTAGGCCCTTCTCATAATATCCATAACACCAATTGTCGTTACAATGGCGGATTCCTTCGTCAAGGTAATAAATTCATTCATTAAGGCCGGAAGAATATTCTTATAGGCCTGTGGCAGAATAATGTTCGCCATCATGCTTGTATAAGGCACTCCCAAAGCCATTGCCGCTTCTTTCTGTCCTTTATCGACAGCCAAGATTCCGCCTCGGATGATCTCCGATATGTAAGCACCCGAATTCAAGGAGAAGGATAAGACAGCCGCCCAATATCCTTCAATCTGAAAACCGAATAATTGCGGTGACGCAAAATAAATAATCATCAACTGGAGCACGAGGGGTGTGCCGCGGAAAATGCTAGTGTAGAAATCAGCCAGCCAAATCAACGCTTTAAGCTTTGAGATTTTGCAAAGCGCTAGTACTGTCCCTAAAATAAAACCGAAAACAGCAGCAAGCGCTGCGATTTGAAGGGTGATTTTCACCCCTTCCAAAATATAAGGCATCGACGGGATAATCCCGGTAAAGTCTAAATTCATAGTCATGTTTCTCCTTCTTCATCTATCATATCGCGGGAAATTGAAATGAGGGCTGAGGAGTCGAACAGAAAAGAAAAATTCCAGAAGGAACGAGCTCCTTCTGAAATTTTCCATCCAATTTATTCAGCGTCTGCATCAAACCATTTCAGCACTAATTCTTCTAACTCTCCGCTTTCCTTCATTTTTTGAAGTTCCGCGTTAAATTGGTCACGTAATTCACTGCCTTTAGGGAATGCCATCGCATAGCCAACTTCCTCTTCACTTTGTTCAAGCACAAAACCGGTCAGATCATCATTCTTTGCAAGATATCCTTCGGCAACTGTGTCTTCAATGATAGCCGCGTCAAAGCGTCCTGACTTGATTTCCTGTACAAGCTCAGGAATCCGGTTCCGGTCTTCAACAGCCATATCAATCGTTTTCGCAAGCTCATCAGCGGTTGTTTCCTGAATAGAGCCCATCTGTACGCCTACTGTTTTTCCTTCAAGGCCTTCAGCTGAGGAAATGCCGCTATCTTTAGCTGTCACTACCATATGGTTGGATGTATAATAAATATCTGAGAAATCAACACTTTCTTCGCGTTTCTCTGTTGGTGTCATTCCAGCTAATACAAGATCAGCCTGTCCATTTTTCAGCGCGGTAATCAGCCCGCCGAAGTCCATGTCAGATACCTCTAGCTCATAGCCCAGCTTCTCTGCCACAGTCTTCGCTAAATCAACATCAAATCCGATAATCTCTTCACTCTTAGCCGTATCAATATATTCAAAAGGTTTGTAATCAGCCGAAGTCACCATTTTCAATACCTTTTTATCGCTTGAGCCGTCACTGCCAGATTCTTCGCTGCTGCCGCATGCGCTTAGTAAAACCCCCGCGAATACAACAGTCAATAAACTAAGTAGCCACTTTTTCATTTGTCTTTCCCCCAAAATGTTTATAAATTCATGTTGCTTCTACTTTTCATAAAAACTATTAAACCATAAAAATTATATATATACAACAAAATGAATTTTAACACACAAAAACTTCTTTTCAAAATTATTTCATCTTACATACAAACGTCTAAAAACATCATTAAATATAATCATTGATAATATCTGTACATTTGAGCTGTTTCAACGCCAAATGAATATACTGAATTGTTATACAAACTCTATGCATAAAAACATTAACACCTGCCAGCATGGAAATCATAAACGCAAAAGCCAGTGTCCCTGATTAGAGAACACTGGCTTTAGGTGAATCAGATTTCATCGCAATATTCATCAAATGCCGTCTGCAAGGCAGAAATGACTTGCATTGGCTCATGACCTTCAATTTCATGTCGTTCAATCATCTTAATAATCTTTCCATCCTTCAATAATGCGAATGAAGGAGAGGATGGCGGATAACCTGTGAAATACTCCCGTGCTCGTGCTGTGGCTTCTTTATCTTGTCCGGCAAATACCGTCACAAGATGATCTGGCCGTTTATCATAATTCACTGCGTGATAGGCTGCCGGACGGGCGATGCCGCCTGCACACCCGCAAACAGAGTTGACCATTACGAGTGTCGTTCCTTTGGCTTGAAGGGCTTCATCAACTTCTTCTGTCGTTTTAAGCTCCTTATATCCTGCATTTTGTATTTCCTGCCTAGCTTGGCGGACTACATCATTCATAAATAAATTGAAATCCATGCTCATGCCGTTTTCTTCCTTTCCGGTCTTTTTCTTTATTTTACCAAAGGAGTATAAATTTAAAAAATAATCCAACTTCATGGTTTAGCATTCCATCATAAAGGGTAAAAATGCCATAATTAAGTTTTATCCCTATACTCCCTTGTTTAAAGGATAGCAGATCCAATCTGCTATCCTTTTTTTAACCAATACCCTTATTTTACTTCTTGTTCAAGGAAAAATAAACGTCAATCAATTCTTTTGCTGCCATTGCAGGGAGAACCGTTCCTTCCTTAACCCTATCCTCTAGCAGCTGAAGGGAAGAGCGGACTTCCCCATCCTTCAAGAAACGTTCAACCAACATCCTTCTGACTTCTGACTGAAGCCATTTACCTGCTTGATTCCTGCGCCTGGATTCGAGAACACCTGATTGACGCGTCTCCTCCATAAAGGCTAAGATGAGCTTCCATATATCCTCAAGCCCTTCTTGATAAAGAGCTGAGCATGTGAGGGTCTCTATATTCCATCCCATTGTTGCAGGATTAATGCCCATCGTGACCCGACTGTACTCCTCTTTTGCAAGTAAGGCTTTCTTTAAATTATCTCCATCAGCCTTGTTGACTGCAATGGCATCTACAAGCTCAAGAATGCCCTTCTTCATCCCTTGCAATTCATCTCCCGCGCCCGTCAACGCTAGCAACAAGAAAAAATCGACCATCTCTCTTACATCCGCTTCACTCTGGCCAACCCCGACCGTTTCTACAATGATGACAGAGTACCCGGCCGCTTCACATAATAGCATGCTTTCTCTCGTCTTGCGATGAACGCCGCCGAATTCCCCGTCAGATGGCGTAGGTCGGATATAAGCATTGGAGTGCCGCGAAAGCTTCTCCATTCTCGTCTTGTCTCCGAGAATGCTGCCCCCGCTGACAGGTGAGCTTGGATCGATGGCCAAAACGGCAACCTTATGCCCAAGAGCGCATAGGTATAAGCCAAAGCTCTCAATGAATGTGCTTTTCCCTGCCCCAGGGACACCTGAGATGCCAATCCGAACCGCCTTTCCTGTCTCAGGCAGCACTTCAGCAAGGATGGCTTGTGCTGCCTTCTGATGGTCCTCCTGCCTGCTCTCAACCAGTGTAATTGCCTTTGAGAGCGAACTGACCTCCCCCTCTATCAAGCTAGCAGCGATATCCCTTACTTGAAGGTTTAATGTCTCCTTCCGCTTGAACCTTCTTCGCTCCTTCTTATCCATCAATCGGACACTTCCTCATAGCCAAGGCTCCTATAAATCTCTTCCATAATAGTTACAGCTGCCTCAGGTATGACGGTTCCTGGCCCAAAGATTGCTGCTGCACCATTCTCGAGCAGATATTCATAATCCTGTTTAGGAATAACACCGCCGGCGATTATAAGAATATCCTCACGCCCCAAGCGTCTTAATTCTTGCTTCAGCTGCGGAAGCAAGGTTTTGTGTCCGCCGGCAAGGGAACTCATGCCGATGACATGGACATCATTCTCAATTGCTTGCGTGGCTGTTTCTTCTGGTGTTTGGAATAATGGTCCCATATCGACATCAAAGCCAAGGTCAGCATAGGCAGTGGCAACAACTTTTGCCCCTCTGTCATGACCGTCCTGCCCCATTTTTGCTATTAGAATGCGCGGGCGCCTGCCTTCATGCTCAACGAACTCCTCTGTCATCGCTCTGACTTCTTCGATTTTTCCCTCTTGCTGATAATGGCGCCCATATACACCGCTTACGGTTCTCACTTCAGCCTGATGCCTTCCTGATACAGCTTCAATCGCATCCGATATCTCCCCTAAGGTCGCACGCAGTATGGCAGCCTCCACGGCAAACTCTAAAAGATTACCTTCTCCAGTTCGCGCCGAATCCGTAAGTTTGCCCAAAGCTGCCTTCACCTTTTCATTATCACGAGATTCCTTGATTGCTTTCAGTCTCGCAACCTGCCCGCTCCGTACTTTAGAATTATCCACTTCCAGAATATCAAACTCATCCGTTTCTTCACTTCTATACCGGTTCACCCCGATGAGGACTTCTTCGCCAGA
Organism: Pradoshia eiseniae; assembly: GCF_002946355.1. Taxonomy (NCBI): domain Bacteria; kingdom Bacillati; phylum Bacillota; class Bacilli; order Caryophanales; family Bacillaceae; genus Pradoshia; species Pradoshia eiseniae. The sequence continues at coordinate 283,157 of NZ_PKOZ01000001.1, read as the reverse complement.
ATCAATCCTTGCCTGCCTTTTTGCGGCGGCCTCCTCAATGCGCATTTTCGGGATGCCCGTTTCAATCGCTTTAGCCATGCCGCCAAGCTTCTCAATCTCCTCTAAATGTCCCCATGCTTTTTCAATTAGGCTCTTTGTCAAGGACTCTACATAGTAAGAGCCGCCCCATGGGTCAATAACATTCGTTAAGCCCGTTTCTTCCTGCAAATATAATTGGGTATTGCGTGCAATCCGGGCAGAGAAATCCGTCGGAAGGGCAATGGCCTCATCCAGTGCATTCGTATGCAGGGACTGGGTATGCCCCATAACAGCTGCATGAGCTTCGATTAATGTCCGGGCGACATTATTGAATGGATCCTGTTCAGAAAGGCTCCATCCCGATGTTTGTGAATGGGTGCGAAGGGCTAGGGACTTCTCATTTTGCGGGTTGAATTGCGTCATTAATGTTGCCCATAAATATCTTGCCGCCCGAAGCTTCGCCACCTCCATGAAATAGTTCATCCCAATGCCCCAGAAAAAGGAGAGTCGCGGCGCAAACGTATCAATCGGTATTCCGGCATCCAACCCAGAACGGACATACTCAAGTCCATCAGCAAGCGTATAAGCGAGCTCTAAATCAGCCGGCGCACCTGCTTCCTGCATATGATAGCCTGATATGGAGATGCTGTTGAACCTCGGCATCTTAGATGATGTATAAGAAAAAATATCAGAAATGATTCTCATCGACATTTGTGGAGGGTAAATATAGGTGTTTCGAACCATATATTCTTTTAATATATCATTTTGTATCGTGCCTGAGAGACTGCTTGTCTCAACTCCCTGTTCCATCGCAGCTGCGATATAAAAAGCCATTACAGGCAGCACAGCACCATTCATTGTCATCGAAACCGACATTTTTTCAAGTGGAATCCCCTCAAACAATATCTTCATATCCTCAATGGAATCTATCGCTACCCCTGCCTTGCCGACATCCCCGATTACACGCGGATGGTCAGAATCATAGCCGCGGTGAGTTGCTAAATCAAAGGCTACCGACAGCCCTTTTTGACCCATTTCGAGATTTCTGCGGTAGAAGGCATTGGATTCTTCTGCTGTTGAAAATCCCGCATACTGCCGTACTGTCCAAGGTCTGTTCACATACATGGCCGCATACGGTCCCCGTGTAAATGGTGCGATACCCGGATATGACGGCATATGGGGAAGCTGTTCGCTATCTGACATTTCATACACCGATTTTATGCTGATTTGTTCATTTGTTTCAGTTATTGTCTGTTTCTGGTTATCATTATTTGCTGGAGAAGAAGCAGCAGCTGTCTTCCAGTCTATTTTAGAAAAGTTTGGTCTTTTCATGCCTCTACCTCCTGAGTGGATGAAAGAACCGTGAGCCATTCAATGATATTGACGCTCCGGTCTATTTGCTGATACTTTGTGTTATCACTAAAATCTCCGACAGTATAGATGCGGACATGAGGCTCTAATGATAACGCAGACAAATCTCCTTTTAGATCCTTTTGATTGCCGCAAACGATGAGGTGAAGAACCTTTTGCTGTCCGGCAAGTTCTTCTATCTCTTTACTACTCTCTATGCCTTCTGCTAATTGATAGGCCAAACCGCCTGAAGCCAGGATTTCCTTCACGAAATCTGTATATGGCTTATATGCCTTCAGGTCGCCAATCCCAATCACCGCTATTCTCTCTGCTGCAGCTTCGTCCTGCCAGGTCAGGTTCATGGACCGGATAACCTCAAATTCGCTAGAAAGTTTGATTGGCCTTAACCGGCTGATTTCTTTCACCTTTTCTGTTCGACTCGACGGCGGCAGCTCAACAGGAACAACTGGACGCCTTTCCGATGGGTTCGCATAGACATTCACCCCGATGATTTTCTCCTTACGCATGGCTACATTCTCAAGCCGTGTCTGAGCTATTTCGAAAAGCTCCGCTTGAATGCGGCCCTTCTTCAGCACAGAGAGTATCCCCCCTGCCCGTTCTATATCAAGGAAGAGAGCCCAGGCCTTTTCGCATAGCTCATCTGTAAGCGCCTCTAAGTAGTAAGAGCCTCCACCAGGATCCTCCGAATAGCGTATACCTGCTTCCTTATCGAGGATATGTACGATATTTCGCGCCATACGTATGCCTTGGGAGCTTTGTTCTTTAAGCATGGCATCAAATGGATCAACTGTTATGTACTGACATCCTCCAGCCACGGCAGCAAACGCTTCATTGCTCGCGCGGAGAAGATTGACGTGACGATCATAGCTTGATTTATTTCTCATTGATGTCTTTGCATGAATGTTCATCCTGCATTCCTTTATTCCATACACTTGTCCAACCGCACTCCATAGTTTCCTTGCCGCTCTGAGCTTTGCGATTTGCATGAAAAATTGAGAGTCAATCGCAAACGAAAAGACCATGCTGTCGGTCAGCTCACTTGGCTCAATACCTGCACTATTAGCTGCATTCATATACTCAGCACCAGCGGCAAGTGCATACGCAATCTCTCTAGCCGCATCTGCTCCTGATTCGTGGTAAGGAATCGTATTAACCCAAATTGTCTTTATATCAGGTTCATTTTGCTTCCATTCAGCAATGCTTGATAACCACTCAGTCAACGCTGTTTGTTCATTTAGGGGAACCGCTCCTGCTTGCACCCATTCCATCATCAAATCACGTAAGACCGCTCCATTGACTGCCAGACCGTTTCCCATGATTGCTTGCTGCGCAGCATTCGCTTGAATAAAGACCGGATAATCTTCAATGGGCAAATTCCCGAGGGCTACCTTTATCTCCTCTGGCTTTAAAGAGTCAGTCTTAAACGAAAGGGCGTTCTCACCATTTTCAATCCCTTTTTTGACAGCTTCGGTTACTGCTTCGGCATTCTCTCCTTGATTCTCCTGACAAAGCCAAAAATCATTATTTCCAATGCCTCTTGTATAAGGAGCCGTGCCCGGCCTTTCGACATCTGCTGTTCTTTCGGAATAAAGCGGTTTCAAAATAATATTCTCATAGGTTTCCGTCAATAAACTGTCTGCTCCTTTACCCTTCAAGGAACGCTCAACAGCCTCTATCCAATCCTGTTCAGTGCTTGTCGGAAATGTATAGTTTCGTAATTGATCTAAATTCATAGCAAGGCTTTCTTTTTATCGGATTTATTCCGAGACAGAAAGCTCCCTCCCTTCATATGTACATTTTTTCTGATAATTACATTTTATCACAAGATTTTCCAAACCACTTCTCTCGCGCTGTGAAAAGGACTATTTCTATTTTGAGAGCGGCAAAAAAAAGAACTGGACGCAAGGCTCATCCAGTTCGTTTATGAAGAATATTAATAGATAGATATTGTCTTTTCGTTCATTTCTTCGAGGATTCCCTTCAGTCTTGCCAGGAAGCGTCCTGCCACCAAACCATCCAGTACGCGATGATCGAGAGAGAGGCAGAGATTTACCATATTTCTAATGGCAATCATATTCCCTTCCATGACAACCGGCTTTTTCACGATAGATTCCACCTGCAGAATGGCCGCTTGCGGATGGTTAATGATGCCCATCGATTGTACAGAGCCGAATGAACCGGTATTATTCACCGTGAAGGTTCCTCCCCTCATATCATCCGCTGATAGCTTGCCGGACCTAACCTTACCGGCGAGTTCATAAATTTCACGGGCAATCCCTTTAATTGTTTTCTCATCAGCATGTTTGATGACCGGCACATAGAGAGCATCATCAGTCGCCACTGCAATAGATAAATGAATGTCCTTCCTCTGGATGATTCGATCCCCATCCCACATAGAGTTCATTTCCGGGAACTCCTTAAGCGCCTGTGCCACAGCCTTGACAAAAAAGGCAAAGTAGGTAAGATTATACCCTTCCTTCTCCTTGAACTCTTTCTTCAAGGCATCTCTTGCCGAGACAAGACCAGTAACATCCGCCTCAACCATTGTCCAGGCATGCGGAATCTCCTGCTTAGCTCGCGTCATATTCTGTGCTATCGCCTTTCTTATACCTGAAACCGGAATGATGGTATCATTTGCAGCTGCTTGAATAGGATTCCTTTTTGGCGGTACAGCCTGCTCCTTTGAGTCTTGCATATCTGCTTTTCTTTCTGATGCAGCAGGGGGCTTGAGCGCTTCAGGACCTGATTCAATAGCCTTCAAAACGTCCTTGCGAGTGATACGTCCCCCTGCACCAGTTCCGTTCAAGGTCTTCAAATCAATATCATGTTCCTGGGATAGCTTTAATACGGCAGGTGAATAGCGCGGCTTGCCAGCTGACTGCAGGGATTCTCCTGTCTCTCCATCAGCTTCAGCAGGCTTCACTTTCTGCTCCTGCTTGGCCTCCTGCTCACTTCCTTCACCCTCTGTCTGAATGCTGCAAATCAGTTCGCCGACAGGGACGGTCTCCCCTTCTTCAAAAAGCAATTCTTGAATGGTTCCCGTATAGGAGGACGGTACCTCTGCATTCACTTTATCCGTCATAACCTCAGCAATAGGATCATATTTCTGCACGTGGTCTCCCGGCTTGACGAGCCAAGTGGAGATGGTGCCTTCTGTGACGCTTTCCCCAAGCTGCGGCATTTTCATCTTTTCTATAGCCATTCTTTTACCCTCTCTTTCTAGCTATCTAGAATTCTGCTAATTCTTTTATCGCTTTTTCGACCTTATCTGGATTGACCATGAAGAACTTCTCCATCGTCGGAGCATACGGCATGGCAGGAACATCAGGACCAGCCAGTCTCTTGACTGGCGCATCCAAATCGAACAGGCAATGCTCAGCAATAATGGCAGACACCTCACTCATGACACTGCCTTCCTTCGTGTCCTCGGTTACCAGCAGGACCTTCCCTGTTTTTCTGGCAGCTTCAATAACGGCTTCCTTATCTAGCGGATAAACCGTTCTAAGGTCTAGAATATTGGTAGAGATACCGTCCTTTTCAAGCCTCTCTGCCGCTTGGAGGGCGAAATGAACACATAACCCATATGTTATGACGGTAACATCCTCCCCTTCTCGTTTCACATCTGCCTTCCCAATCGGAAGGACATAATCATCAGCCGGAACCTCTCCCTTAATCAATCTGTAAGCCCGTTTATGCTCAAAGAAAAGCACAGGGTCTTCATCGCGAATGGCGGCCTTCAAGAGCCCTTTTGCATCATATGGTGTGGAAGGAATGACTACCTTTAGGCCAGGCTGATTGGCGAAAATGGCTTCAACGGATTGAGAATGATAAAGCGCTCCGTGGACACCTCCACCGAACGGGGCACGAATGACAATCGGGCAATGCCAGTCATTATTGGAGCGATAGCGGATTTTAGCTGCCTCAGAGATAATTTGATTCACAGCAGGCATGATAAAATCAGCAAACTGCATCTCAGCGACCGGCCGCATGCCATACATCGCAGCGCCAATGCCCACCCCGGCAATTGCCGATTCAGCAAGCGGTGTATCGAGAACTCTCGCCTCTCCAAATTGCTCATACAATCCGGCAGTCGCTTTAAAAACACCGCCTTTTTTGCCTACATCCTCACCAAGAACAAATACTTTCTCGTCTCTTTCCATCTCTTCTCTCAAAGCCAATGTAATGGCATCAATATATGATAAAACCGGCATCAAACCGCCCCCATTCCTTCTTCATACACATGCTTCAAAGCATCCTCTGCCTGTGCATACGGCGCATTCTCCGCATAATCTGTCGCTTCATTGACGAGCTTCATCACGCGTTCATTGATTTCTTTCTCGAGATTATCGTCAAGAACACCTGTTTCTTTCAAATAGGCACCGAACGTAATGATAGGATCATTCGTCTTCGCCTCTGCCACTTCAGCAGGCGCACGATAAGAACGATCATCATCATCACTTGAATGCGGGGTCAATCGGTAGGAGACCGTTTCAATTAGGCTCGGTCCTTCGCCGCGCCGTGCTCTGCCTGCTGCCTCCTTGACGGCTCCATAAACCTCTAGCGGATCATTTCCATTAACCGTCACACCAGGCATCCCGTATCCAACTGCCCGATCAGAAACACGTTCGCAGGCCAGCTGCTTTTCAACGGGCACAGAAATGGCGTATTTATTATTTTCGCACATGAGAATAACCGGAAGCTTATGTACACCGGCAAAATTAGCACCTTCATGGAAATCCCCCTGATTGGAAGAGCCCTCACCAAAGGTGACGAAGGTAACTAAATCCTTATTTTGCATCTTGCCGGCGAGCGCGATGCCTACCGCATGCGGAACTTGTGTCGTCACCGGAGAAGAACCAGTCACAATCCGATTTTCCTTTTGGCCAAAATGCCCCGGCATCTGCCTGCCTCCTGAATTCGGGTCTTCCATTTTCGCAAATCCGGATAGCATAAGCTGCTTTGCCGTCATGCCAAAGGTAAGCACGACTCCCATATCTCTATAGTAGGGAAGGACATAATCTTTATTCCTGTCGAGCGCGAAGGCAGCACCGACTTGAGCTGCCTCCTGTCCTTGGCAGGAGATAACGAACGGAATCTTGCCAGAGCGGTTCAAAAGCCACATACGCTCATCTATTCTTCTTGCCATAAGCATCATTTCATACATCTCTAATACCGTTTGATTAGTTAAGCCTAATTGTTCATGCCTATTTTCTGCCATCAAAATTCCCCCTATCCATTTCATTCATTACAAATGAAGCGCCATTCCATCAACCGCAAGTGCCGCCTCTCCAATCACCTCTGAAAGGGAAGGGTGAGGATGGATGCTTGATGCCACTTCCCATGCCGTCGCATTTAAGACCAATGCAAGACCAGCCTCTGAAATCATGTCTGTCACATGCGGGCCAATCATATGGACTCCAAGCAGATCATCACTTTCGGCATCAGAGATGATTTTGGCAAACCCTTCTGCCTCTCCAAATACAAGCGCTTTCCCCAAGGCCTGAAAAGGGAATTTACCCACCTTCACCTTATGGCCTCTCTTTAACGCTTCCTCTTCAGTAATACCAACGCTCGCTGCCTCCGGGCTGCTATATATACAGCGCGGTATCCAGTCATAGCGGATTGGCTCTGTCTTCAAACCCGCCATATGCTCAACTGCCTTAATGCCTTCATGGCTTGCCACATGGGCAAGCTGCATTCCCCCAATACAGTCGCCAATCGCATATATATGAGATTCTTTTGTCTGGTAAACCTCATTTACCTGAATGACTCCTTTACTGAACTCAATGTCGGTATTCTCGAGCCCAATCCCATCAGTATTAGCATCACGGCCGACAGAAACCAGCATCTTTTCAGCTCGATAGTCACGGTTAGTTCCGCTCTCCTCAGCCGAAATGGTCAAGCCATCTTGAACGGAAAGCGTTTCCGGAAGAACTTTCGCGCCTGTCACGATTTTTATCCCTTTTTTCTTCAATGCCTTAGTCATCGCCTTTGAAATCTCCTCATCCTCTGTCGGCAGGATTCGGTCAGCATATTCCAAAATGGTCACCTCAACGTCGAAATCGCAAAGCATTGATGCCCACTCAACACCGATGACACCTCCCCCGATAATAAGCATAGATGAAGGGAGCTGCTTAAGTCTAAGCGCATCATCAGAGGTAAGAACCGTCTGGCCATCAATGGTCAGACCAGCAAGCGTCCGCGGTCTTGAGCCAGTAGCAAGAAGGACATTCTTTGGAATAAGCATTTCATTCTCTTCGCCGTTATTCATCTCAACCGAAACGGTACCAGCCATTGGAGAGAAGATAGATGGACCTAAAAGCCGGCCATACCCCTCATATAGATCTATCTTGCCTTGCTTAATTAAGTATTGGACTCCATTGTGGAGCTTGTCCACAATACTTTGCTTTCTCTCTTGTGCAACGCCAAAATCGAAGACCGGCGCTTCCGTTTTTACGCCAAAGCCAGCAGCTTTCTTTACGGTTTGATACACTTCAGCACTTCTAAGCAATGCCTTTGACGGAATGCAGCCAGCATGCAGGCAGGTTCCCCCAAGCTTACCCGCTTCTACGATTGCTGTTTTTAAACCGAGCTGTGAAGCTCGGATAGCGGCCACATATCCGCCTGTTCCACCGCCCAGGATGACAAGATCATATTCTGTTGACATGTAAGACACCCTCCCCTGTATAGATCGCCGCCAAGATGGCGGCGTCATTATCTCCTGTTTCATTATGAAGGCCAAATACACAGCAGGCCATCACTTCCCCATTAACGGCGGCGATTCAAGATATGGCGGCCATTCATAAGAAATTGACTTCTAGAATTTTTAAGCTTTTCAATCCGTTCCTCAGCCATACGGTCTGCGGCCACATAGGTTGGAATTCCGTCACGCTTGGCAATCTCTATTACTCGTTCGATGTTATTGTATATCGTCTCAACCTTCTTTAAGGCTCGCTCCTGATTGTAGCCATATAGCTCATCAGCTACATTTATCACGCCGCCGGCATTGATGACATAATCAGGTGCATAGACAATCCCCATCTCATGGATGGCATCTCCATGTCTGGTTTCCTTCAATTGGTTATTGGCAGCGCCTGCAATCACTTTCGCTTTTAATTGCGGAATCGTATGGTCATTGATGGTTGCACCAAGTGCACATGGCGCATAAATATCACACTCAACCCCATAGATTTCATCCGGGTCAACCGCGCTTGCCCCAAAATGCTCGACAGCCATTTGGACACTTTCCTTATTAATATCCGTCACGATCAATTGAGCCCCTTCTTCATGCAGATGCTTGCACAAATTAAAGGCAACATTGCCGATTCCTTGGACTGCGATCACTTTTCCTTCAAGGGAATCCGTGCCAAATGCTTCCTTGGCAGCTGCCTTCATTCCGCGGTAAACACCAAAAGCCGTTACCGGCGAAGGATTGCCTGAAGAGCCGAAAGCAGGAGAAATTCCTGTCACATAATCCGTTTCTTCATGGATTATATCCATATCCGCAACTGTTGTGCCTACATCCTCAGCGGTAATGTAGCGTCCATTAAGTCCTTGAATATATCGGCCAAAAGCACGGAACATTTCTTCATTTTTATCCTTGCGCGGGTCACCGATGATGACTGTCTTCCCTCCGCCAAGATTGAGTCCTGCAGCAGCATTCTTGTACGTCATCCCTTTGGCAAGCCGCAGAGCATCTTCAATAGCCGCTTCCTCGGAATCATACGTCCACATCCTTGTTCCTCCAAGAGCCGGCCCAAGGGTTGTGTCATGAATAGCGATGATGGCCTTCAATCCAGATTGCCTATCCTGTACAAACAAAAGTTGTTCATAGTCATATTGCTCCATATATTTAAAAAGCTCCATCTTTCATTTCCCCTCTCATCTTTACGTACTCATGTTGTTCTATTTATTTTTTTGTCACCGAAAATCCATAAATGATATATGCAAGAATCGTGCCAACTCTATCTTCTTCTCAATAAAGGGGAGGTCAACAAAGATTCCATGCAATTTTTTTCATGAATGCAGCTTTTAGCGTGCAAAATTATTCAAGGTTATACTTTGTTAATTTATAATACAGATTCCTGATTGAAAGACCCAATTCTCGCGCGGTCGCTGTCTTATTCCCCTTCAGCCGATTCAGCGTATTTTGAATGATTTCTTTTTCAATATTTGCTAGCTGCTCTGTCAGGCTGAGCGGATTATGCGGCAAGCGTTGTTCTTTCCATCCTTCTTCTGCCGGGGCATCCTCCAAAAATAGCGAAGGCAGATGTGCCTTTTCAAGCATTCGCGTGTGCATATCCATGAAAATAATCGCTCTGCCAAGCACATTCTCAAGCTCACGTACATTTCCCGGCCACCTATACGCTTCTAGCACCTGAATGGCCTCTGGACTGATTGTCCGGATATCCCGGCCGTATTCTTCGTTCAGCTTCTTGAGCAAATGAATACTTAGAGACGCAATATCACGCGGCCTCTCCCTTAGCGCGGGTATGTATATCGGCATACGATTAATTCGGTAATACAAATCCTCCCGGAAATCGCCGTTTGCAATTGCCTTCTCCAAATTCACATTGGTCGCGGCAATCACTCGGACATCTATCTGCACAGGCTTTGTGCCGCCCACCCGCATAATTTCCCCTTCTTGCAGGACACGGAGCAGCTTAGCCTGAGTCCCAGGGGTTAGTTCGCCAATCTCATCGAGAAAGATGCTGCCTTTGTGAGCTTCCTCGAAAAAGCCTTTCTTGCCGCCTCTCCTTGCTCCGGAGAAAGCCCCTTCCTCATAGCCGAACAGTTCACTCTCAAGCAAGGATTCCGCGATTGCCGCACAGTTCACACGCACAAACTGGTTATACTTGCGGTCGCTGGCATTATGAATCGCATGAGCGAATAATTCCTTGCCCGTCCCGGACTCTCCCCTTAAAAGGACAGTAGCAGGGGTACGCGCATAAAGCCGAGCTTGCTCAAGACACAGGCTCATCTCCTTTGATTCGCCAATAATATCATCAAAGGTATATTTCGCCGCAATTTTTCGGATCATCTGACGGGCTCGCTGCAATTCCTTTGTTAAGTTTTGAATTTCTGATAGGTCATGAATGACACCGACGCTTCCCTTCAGCTCCCCGTTAACCATTATTGGAGCTACATTGACAATTACATCCCGTTTCGCCGGCCCGACCTTCATGCGAACGCCGCGAACCGGCTTTTGGGTTTTCAGCACTTGCAAATGCATACTCTCCCCTTCAACGATGTCCGCTGTCGCAGGCTTTCCGATTACATCAGCCTCCTCAAGACCCGTAATTCTCGAATAGGCAGGATTGATCAAAAGCCCCTCTCCCTTCTCGTCGACGACGGAGATGGCATCATCGCTTGAATGAATGATGGCTTCAAGCATTTTTTGAATATGCTTTAGGTTTGTAATCTCTTCAGCTAGACGAGTCATTTCCGTAATACCCTTGAATATGGCGAATGCTCCGAGGATTTCACCTTGGCCATTTCTGATTGGCATCCTCGTCGTTAAAATGTCCCGCCCATTATCGAGACGAGCCCGCTGATTGCTCTCTGTAACCGCTGTTTGGACTATCCGGGGGAGAGAGGAAGCAGGCATTACCTCGTGAATATGGCGGCCGATCACCATTTCTCCTTTTATGCCTGTCAAATTCTCCGCCTCTTTATTGATAAAAACGACCTCTTCATCCTTATTGATCACAATCATGCCATTATCTGAAATATTAAAAACAAGCTCGCGCAGATAGGCCTCTTCCTTGGACTGTTTCATTAATTCCTCTTTTTCCTGGATGAGGTTTGCTAGAATAAAGGCGACCCGTCCCTGAACAAGAATGGTATGCTCCTCTTTCTTCTGGGCAATTTCCCGGTAGACGGCATCAATGCCAGTTGCTTCAAAAATTATATCAGGCGGATGGTTAATTAAGCGGGACCAGCTGGCAGCCGTTTTAATGCCATGCTCACGTGCTAGCTGTATCCCCGCAGCATTCGGGTTGGAATCAATAACCCCAATTACACGATAATCCTTCGCCATCAGCAGTATATTTAAAATGGCTGTTCCGCCATTGCCAGCTCCGATAATTAGCACTGTTCTTTCCATGTACTCCCCCCAGCTTGTAACCGTATGCAATTTTTTTCATATTCATACTACCATATTTATCCTAAAAAAACTTGACAGAACTTATAAAATTTATAAAGATTGGAATTGTAAGATATTTTCTTGAGGTGAGGGTGAAATAAGATGCAACGTGCGATTGCATTTATCCTTTTATTGGTCCCGGGCCTTTGCACTGCCCTTGGGATCAAGTGGATGAGGGATATGCTTTTTGGAAAACTGAGCCCTCTATTGCCGGCTCTATGGATACAGTTTATAGTCGGGCTTCTTTTGTTTATTGGCGGCTTAGCCTTTATTGGCGGATTTATTCTATATAGGGATCGAAAGCGAAATAAAGTGCAGGAGCGCTTTAAGAGGCAGCCTGCACAAAAATAAAATGGTCTGGAGAAACAGCCTTACTCTGTTTCTCCAGGCTTTTTTTGTTCCGTTCTCCCTCAATGACGCTTTGGAATCATTTTTTTCAGAAAAAGAGAATAGCCCATATCTCCTATATTTCTTTGGATTTTTTTAATCATATAGACATGAAATGTCGGAATTGGTTTTACAGGCTATGTGTGTCGGTTTATCAGTTGTCGGCTTCAAAAGCTTCCGACGATATCCGGAAAGAAATCGACATAGAAGCCAAAGAGCAGAAATGCCTCCAAATAATTTGGTAAACTGACAACTCTCAAGAAATGGGCATCATGAAAAGATAGATGAATTTATTTTGATTCTTCTCTCAGGTTAGCAGCCAGATGAGGATCATCCGTGATAAAGGCTGCACACCCCACCTTGAACAGGCGCTTCATCTCTCCTTTTCGGTTCACCGTATATGGTCTAACCGCAATTCCGGCCTGCTGGCATTGTTCAATAATTTCATTCGGAGCCGCCCTGAATTTCGGATGGATGGATTTAGCTTTAATGGATTCCGCATAAACCCAAGGCATGTACAAGCCCTCAGAATAGAGTGGGGCGGTTTCAATGTCAGGAGCAAGCCTATGGCAATAAACAAGGCTATAATGATTAAAAGATGAAAGAATAACCCGTTCCTCCATACCATACTCCCTGATTAGCTCAATCACTAATTCCTCCATCCCCTCATAAGGATAGACAACATTCTTTAATTCAATATTTAAAAGAAGATCCGTTCCAACCAGCCATTCCATCACATCTCTTAATGTCGGGATGGAGGCAAAATCCACCGTCTTTGATTGATGGGCAGCGTTTAGTTGCTTAAGCTGCTCAAGCGTTAACTCGCGGACTGTTCCGGTACCGTCTGTCGTACGGTCAACCGTCGGGTCATGAATAACGACTAACTCTTTATCTCGGCTTAGCTGAACATCGAGTTCAATTCCGTCAGCGCCTGCTTTTTGTGCCTCCTTGAAGGAAATCATGGTATTTTCGGGGTAGACAGCCGCATATCCCCTATGTCCAAATATTAGCGTCACTCGGAAAAACCTCCGTTCTAAAAATTCTTTCTTCTCTAGCATACAATAAAAAGCACCATTATACCGCCTGATTCATAATTCGGCAGGTAATGGTGCTTCCATGATAATTGATAGCGTTTACAGCTACAGTTGATCCAAATTAAAACAAAAAGGTTTACGAGGCTTTATGCTCAAGGCGCAGCTTATCAGCGACCATTGCGATGAATTCACTGTTTGTCGGCTTGGCTTTTGTCATACTGACTGTATACCCGAACAAGGACGAAATAGAATCAATATTCCCCCTGCTCCAAGCAACTTCTATCGCATGGCGGATGGCCCGTTCCACTCGGCTTGCGGTCGTATTATATTTCTTGGCGATATCAGGATAAAGCACCTTCGTGATGGAACCCAATAGCTCAATATCGTTATAAACCATCGAAATTGCTTCCCTCAAGTAAAGATAGCCCTTTATATGTGCAGGCACGCCAATCTCATGGATAATACTTGTAATGCTTGCATCTAGGTTAACAGGCTTGGCCTCCACCGCCTGCCTTGGAGAATACGTATTAGACCGCGCAATGCCCGCCCCTTTTTCCCCTGATTGTCTAATATGGTTTACGAGGTTTTCCATATCAAATGGCTTTAGGATAAAATAAGAAGCACCTAGCTCAACCGCTTTTTTTGTGACATCTTCCTGTCCAAATGCAGTCAGCATGATGACATTTGGAATAGAGGTCCCTTTTTGGGAATCCTTGATTCTCTCCAAAACGGCCAGACCATCCAAATGCGGCATGATGATATCAAGGACTAATACGTCAGGACTTACTTGTTCGAGCATGCTCAGGCAATCCTGGCCATTATGAGCAACACCGATCACTTCCATATCCGGCTGTTCACTAATATACTCTTCCAATAAAGCAACAAGTTCACGATTATCATCAACGATACATACTTTTATTTTTTTCAACCAGATAGCCTCCTTAAAACTCGTTTTCCGTTTTTCCTATATTTTCTAGTATTTCTAATCTTTATTCTAACTGAGAAATTCGACATTGCAATATAAAAAATACTCAAAAACCAAAAAATGCTTAAAAATAATGCGAAAAACAAGTTTCTCTTTTGTTTACTCCTTATTTCGACCTTTTTCACAAGTAATTACAAACTTCCATCCAAATTTGTCGAATCAGGCAATGAAACGAGCTGATTCGACGAAAAAAAAGCAGGTTGAAATCAACCTGCTTTCGAGTCTTTTTGATAAATATCTATTCCTGCTTCATTCAGCATCCATTCAATATGGACACCGTACCCGCTTGTCGGGTCATTAACAAACACATGGGTAACAGCACCGACAACTTTCCCTTTTTGAATGATTGGACTTCCGCTCATTCCTTGGACGATTCCTCCGGTCTTGCTCAATAATTTCTTATCAGTCACCTTTAGAACCATGCCTTTTGTTGCAGGAAACTTTTGTGGGATAGTGCTGATTATTTCAATCGCAAACTTCTCGACCTTATTGCCTTCCACAACTGTATAAATCTCAGCTGGTCCCTCTTCGACTTCATTAGATAACGCAATCGGCAAAGGAGTATTTTTGATTCCATTCTCCATCTGCTTTGTAAGACGGCCGAAGATTCCAAACGGTGAATTGCGCGTGATGTTTCCAATAACTTCACGATCTGCTGCGAACCGGGCAAGCTTTTCTCCCGGATTGCCATTGCTTCCTTTTTCAATCGAGGTTACCGTTGATTTCACAACCTGCCCATCCTTAACAACAATTGGTTTTTTTGTATCCATGTCAGAAATGACATGACCCAAGGCACCGTATTTCCTTGTTTCAGGGTGGTAGAAAGTCATCGTCCCAATCCCTGCTGCTGAGTCTCGGATATAAAGACCGAGTTTATAGATATCCTCATTCTTATCCTTTAAAGGTTCAATCTTTCGTGTTATTTTTTCGTTATCGCGAAATATATCCACCACTAGCGGCTTACGGGAATCTCCATAGCCGTTAACAAACGGGGAGACATCCTGCATTTTGGTGATTTTCTGGCCATTAATAGCCATAATAATATCCCCTACCTTGATGCCTGCCGTTTCCCCAGGGGAGAAGGCGCCATCAGCTGTTGTTATTTGATGATGGCCCACGACGAGGACGCCAAGCGTGTTCAATTTGACGCCAATCGATTGGCCTCCAGGAATGACTTTAAAATCCTTCAAAACCTCGATGTTCATTTTTTTGACCGGTATGCCGGCAATATTCAAGACCACTTGTTCATGTCCATTTTTCGCTGCATGGATGCTAAGTTCCTTAGACTCTTTTGCAATGGTTATTCCGCTAGTGGCAGAGACCACTTCTGCCTCTAGCAGCTTACTATCTGTTAAGGATTTTTTCTGCCCTTCAAAAAGAGTTACGTTGGTGGGAATAGCAAGATAATCTTGCAATGGGTGGCTAAAGATAATCGCTAACAGTGAAACAAGGAGGATTATACCGGTTGTTTTCCTAAATGGTATTCTTTTCATCCATCCACGCTCCTCGTTTCTTGGCTACATCTTTAATTTTGCCGGGAGAGCCTTACTTTATAACCTGCCGAACAAATAAATAGCTGCCCATTTTGGATAGAAATAACATCACGAATGACAAAAAACTGATGAAGGGATTCATCAGTTTTTCGTGATTTGTTCCTATCTATTTAGTCTCTCCGTTTGGACCTTTTTTATACTATGACAGCTTTAATATGTTCAGCCTGTTCAAGCATCTCTCGCACATGCTCCTCTGTCAGTGAAGTTAATTCCTTGCCGGAGATCATACGGCCAATTTCCTCTACCCGCTCGGCTTTTTCTAGTGGTTTCACACTTGTTTTCGTTCTTCCTTCATTAATCTCCTTTGAGATGAACAAATGGATATCCGCCATAGCAGCGACCTGTGGCAAATGGCTGATGCAAAGAACCTGTGAACCGCTTGAGACGCGGTAGATTTTCTCGGCTATCGCTTGAGCAACTCTTCCGCTCACCCCAGTATCAACCTCATCAAAGATGATGGATGTGATGCCTTGATGCTTGGAGAAGATATTCTTTAGTGCCAGCATAATCCTTGAAAGCTCTCCGCCAGAAGCTGTCTTGGAGAGCGGCTTCAATGGTTCTCCAGGATTGGCTGAAATATAAAATTCTACCTTATCAAGACCGTCTTGACGAATCAACTCATCACTTGCATCGTTCGTTTCAATGAAACGGACATCAAAAACAGCCTTGTCCATATATAATTCCTTGAGTTCCTGGTGGATAGCCTCGGTCAAGGACAAGGCATACTTCTTCCTTATATCCGTCAATTCATCCCCAGCAAGAAGCACCTCTTTCTTAACCGCATCAAGCTGCTTCATCAGCTTCTCGATATGGCTTTCCCTATTCAGGATGGTGTCAATCTCTTCCTCAATCGCTGCACCGTATTCAAGAATCTTATCAATTGTTTTTCCATATTTGCGCTTAAGATGATTGATTTCATTCAAGCGCGCCTCTATATCATGGAGCCTCTCCGGTTCATACTCGAGCATATCCAGCTGGGAACGCACCGAACTCTTGGCATCTTCCAGCAAATAGAAGGCATTCTTGACGGTATCTGATAATTGCTGATATTCCTCATCAAGATTCTCTATTCGCTCGAGCTCTGTCATGGCATTTCCGATCCAATCAAGACCGGTGTTCTCGTTATTGAGCGATCCATAGGCATTGCTCAGACTTTGATGCACCTTCTCGAAATTGCTGAGCTTCTGTCTTTCTTCTAGCAATCGGTCTTCTTCATCAGGCTCAAGCTCCGCATTTTTAATCTCATTGTATTGGAATTGAATCAAGTCCAGCCGATGTGCCATCGTTTGTTCATTTTCGCTCAGTTTTTTGAGCGACTGGCTTGTTTCGAGGTATTGTTTATAATGATGTTTATATTCGGCTAGAGCTTCACTGATTTCAGGCCCTCCGTACTCATCAAGCAGCGGAAGGTGGAAATCTGGGTCCATCAATTCTTGGTGTTCATGCTGTCCGTGGATATCAATCAGCTTTCGGCCGATTTCCCTTAGAGTTGAAATGGTGACCATTTTTCCATTAATACGGCAAATACTTTTGCCGGTTATATACATGGCACGCTGAATGATGATAGCATTGTCCTCTGAATCAATCCCGAACTCCCGCGCTTTCAGGATGGCCGGATGTGAACTGTCTGTCAGTTGAAAAAAGCCTTCAATTTCCGCTTTTTCTTCTCCATGACGGATAAATTCAGCGGATCCACGTCCTCCCGCCAATAATTGAATAGCATCGATGATAATCGATTTGCCGGCGCCTGTCTCTCCTGTCAAGACTGTCAGCCCTTGATTAAGGGAGATAGTTTGCTTCTCTATGATGGCGAAATTACGAATGGATAACTCCAATAGCATATTTTCATCCCACTTTCTACAGCATATCTAAGAAACGTTCTGTAATAATTTCTGCCTGTTCCTTTTCGCGGCAAATAATCAAGCATGTATCATCCCCGCAGATAGTCCCGAGAATTTCTTCCCAGTCCAAATTATCGATGAGTGCACCAATGGCTTGCGCATTGCCCGGCAAGGTTTTCATGACCAAGAGATTATCGGCAGAATCAATGCGAACGAAGGCATCCATCAGCGACCGCTTTAATTTTTGGAGCGGATTAAAACGCTGGTCAGCAGGCAGGCTATATTTATAGCGGCCATCCTGCATCGGCACCTTAGCTAAATGCAGTTCCTTGATGTCCCTTGATACCGTTGCTTGGGTTACATTTACCCCTTCAGCACGCAAAATATCAACTAAATCATCTTGTGTCTCTATATTATTATTCGCAATAATATCACGGATTTTTATATGTCTTTGTCCTTTATTCATGGTTCCTGACACCCCTCATTACGTTGGTCTATGCCTCTGTCTTAATGTTAGCGGATTTTGTCGTAAATGTACATGCATTTTTATGCATGCATTGCATACAACAAATCCCCCGCGGCAATGGGCCGACGGGGGATTTACCATTTATAGGTTACACTTCTTCACTCTTCGCTTTTAGCGTCAGATGTGCTTCCTCCACCACTTTTGTTAAGTCTACTTCAGCGGAAGTCGCTGCTGCATCATGTTCATTCTTAGGCCAATAGAGATGGAACAGGAATTCAATATTTCCGTCACCGCCTGTGATAGGGCTAAAGGTCGCATCCTTTAGAATAAAGCCCTCGCTTACGGCAAAATCCCGCATATCCTCTACAACCTGCAAATGAACTTTTTTGTCACGAATGATTCCTTTTTTCCCTACTTGCTCTCGGCCTGCTTCAAACTGCGGTTTCACGAGGCAGACAACATCGCCTCCAGGTACCAGGATTTTCTTCAATGCCGGGAGAATGAGCCTGAGTGAGATGAACGAAACATCAATGGAAGCAAATTCGGGCATACCCTCCGTAAAATCCTCAGGGACAGAATGCCGGAAATTCGTTCTTTCCATAACAATGACGCGCTCATCATTGCGAAGCTTCCAGGCAAGCTGGTTATAACCGACATCTACTGCATAGGACTTCCGGGCGCCATTTTGGAGAGCGCAATCGGTGAATCCTCCGGTTGAGGAGCCTATATCAATCATCAATTTATCCTTTACGGACAAATCAAATTGAGATAGGGCCTTTTCAAGCTTATAGCCGCCCCTTGATACATACGGCATGACTTGTCCCTTGATGGTAAGAGGGGCATCTTGGGCAATCTTTTCACCCGGCTTATCCATCCGAAGTTCATTCGAATAAACCAAACCGGCCATGACAGCCCTCTTTGCCTTTTCTCTTGTTTCAGCAAGGCCTCTTTCTACTAATAAAACATCAATTCGTTCTTTTTTCATTTTTAATACGCCTTTTTCGTTACTTTATAGGTCATCTTCGTTAAATTTTCTATTGCCGCTTCCGTTGTCAAATGTATATCCGCTAGAAGCTTGCTCACGCTGCCGTGCTCAATAAATTCGTCAGGAATTCCCATCCGTTTAATATAGGTTTGGGTATACCCCTGCTCCTCTGCAAACTCTAATACGGCACTGCCAAAGCCACCTTGAAGCACAGCCTCCTCAATCGTTAAGATTGGAAGATTAGCTGACATAATTTCAGATAGCATAACCTCATCAAGCGGCTTGATGAAGCGTGCATTCACTACCCTGACCTGAATCCCCTTCTCAGCCATCGCTTCCGCCGCCTCAAGCGCCATCGGAATCGTTGTGCCAAATGTAAGGATAACGGCATCATTTCCTTCACGGATTACTTCCCATGTGCCGATTGGGATTGTTTTTAACTCATCGTCCATCTTGACGCCAAGGCCATTGCCTCTTGGGAAGCGCATCGCGATTGGCCCATCATCATATTGTATCGCCGTATTAACCATATGTTGCCCTTCATTCTCATCTTTAGGCATCATGAGCACTAAATTCGGCATTGAACGCAGGAAGGAAATATCAAACACCCCTTGATGCGTCTCACCGTCTGCACCGACAAGACCAGCACGATCAATACCGACAAAGACATTTAAATTCTGGCGGCAAATATCGTGAAGCATCTGATCATAGGCCCGTTGAAGGAAGGTAGAATAGATGGCAAGGAAAGGTTTCATTCCCTGGGTGGCAAGGCCCGCTGCAACGGTTGTGGCATGCTGTTCGGCTATACCAACATCAAACATTCTATCCGGGAATTCACTTGCAAAACCAAGCAGTTTAGAACCGACAGGCATTGCCGGAGTGATGGCAACAATGCGATCGTCCTCTCGTGCAAGACGTCTGACCGTTTCACTTACAAGTGCACTCCAGGCAGGCGGGGCATTCAATTCCTTGATGATATCCCCAGTTTCCATCTTATATGGACCTGTTCCATGCCATGTTCCTACAGCATCTGTTTCAGCCGGATCATAGCCCTTCCCTTTTTTCGTGATAACGTGAAGGAGCACTGGGCCCTTTGTCTTTTTGGCATATTTCAGGTTTTCAGACAATTCCTCAAAATTATGCCCATCAACAGGACCTAAGTACGTAAAGCCGAGCTCCTCGAAAAACATGCCGCTAACGACAAGATACTTCAGCGAATCCTTTACACGTTCAGCTGTTTGAGCGAGCTTGCCTCCAACTGCCGGGATTTTCTTAAGAAGCACTTCAAGCTCATCTTTCACATAATTATACTTTCCAGCCGTTCTCATTCGACCAAGGATAGAATGGAGAGCACCGACGTTCGGAGCAATGGACATTTCATTATCATTCAAGACGACAATCATATCCTTCTTCTCATGCCCAATATGATTGAGAGCTTCAAGCGCCATGCCGCCTGTAAGTGCGCCATCACCAATAATCGGAACGATATAGCTTTTCTCCTTTTTCAAGTCACGGGCAATCGCCATCCCCATCGCCGCTGACAAGGATGTAGAACTATGCCCTGTTTCCCACACATCATGCTTGCTTTCAATCATCTTCGGAAACCCGCATAACCCTTTATATTGGCGGAGTGTATCAAACTGGCAAGCACGCCCGGTCAATATTTTATGAACATAGGACTGGTGACCGACATCCCATAATAATTTATCCTTCGGGCTGTTAAACTCTTTATGCAAAGCAATAGTCAGCTCTACTACCCCGAGGTTTGGCCCTATATGTCCGCCTGTCTTTGACAGCTGCTCAATCAAAAAGGTTCTTATTTCCTCAGACAACGCTTCAAGCTGGGCGTTTGTCATCTTCTTTAAAAAAGATGGGTCTTTTATAGACAATAGATCCAACAGGATCACTCACTTTCGTTTCATATTCTTTTGAGCCGTTTTGCCCTTATTTTCTTTTATTATAACAATATGGAAATTTCGCTCAAGGAAGGATAGCATTTTACCGACTCCAAATATGATGTCTTTAGAGTTATGGATGGCAAATGTTTTTCCCATAGCTTTGCCCCCGACTGTTAGTGCTGCGATTATACTTGTTAACACAATCGAACTGATACTCTCATTCATAGAGGCTTCCCCCCATTGAAAACGAAGGGCCAGTTGCGTGATGACAAGTGCAGCTGCCGTTCCGCTGACGATACCTGATATATCACCGATAACATCATTGCAGAAGCTTGCGAATCGGTCTGCGTTCCGTATGATACGAATTGAATGCCTCGCCCCATTTATTCGCTTAGAGGCCATGGCATGGAATGGCGTTTCATCTGCCGCGGTCGCTGCAATTCCAATCATATCAAAGAATATGCCAATTAGTACAATAACAAGTACAATCGCAAGACCAACAGTGAAGCTGACCCCTTGTAAAGAGAGGGTCGAGGCAACGGTAAAAATAGCTGCTAATATAAATGTAATGAATGAAATCGTAATTGTCCATCTCGCTGTCTTCTTTAATGTTTCTCTCATGTAGAAATAAGACACATCCTATATGTAAAATAAAGCTTGCTAAGCGCAAGCTTTTGTCCTTTTCCTATAGCTTCGAGTGGCCATATACAGAGTTAATTTTACGGCTTAGGTCCAGTAGGATTTCCCAATCAGCTACCGAATGTCGCCATCTCGGCGGTTTCCCTTTAAAGCTAATTCAGCTTCGTCTCCGATAAGCTGGACTGGATTGCCACTTAGTCCGCACCTTAATCCTCTATATATGTCATGCGAACAGTCTAGGGGATTTCCCCGGCAGCCTTTAACCAATTCCTTAGCCTCTTTTGCAAAGCAGATTTCATGCATGACAGACCGGCAAATATATCAATGGCCAACTGATGTATGTGCCAAGTACGCAATCCCCTCATACTTCACTCAAGGCAGGCTACGCTGCAATCAGTTTCCCGGTATGCAGGTTTTTCAATATTCTCCTGAGACAGGAGAATAAAGCCTCCGCGGAATCAGGGTCAACGCCCACATGCCATTGTGGATCGCCCTAATTCCTTACTCCCTGGACCGACCCAAAGCTGGGCGCTCCGAGCCAATCCAACGAACTTCATCGATGTGCCCTCTAGTGAATTTTTAGCCTCACCCTCCAGAACGGTAGACCGACTAGAATACTGCACCACTCGAAATGTAAAATTAGTATAGCATAAAGGCTCATTATGCCGTAAGTGGATGTCAGTGGAAATACTGGGATTAATGGTCTCTTTTTGCGACCAAATCAAGCATTTCTGTTAAAATATCCTGCTGGATATCTGCCTGCATGAGTGCCTCATTGGCCAGTTTCACATGATGGTTCAGCTTCTCTTTTGCTCCTGAAAGGGATAGGAGGGCTGGATAGGTGCTTTTGTGATTCGTTTCATCACTTCCTACACGCTTGCCGATTTTACTTTCATTGCCCTCAATATCGAGAATGTCATCCTGGATTTGGAATGCGAGCCCTAAATGATAAGCATATTCCGTCAGATGCTTCCTCTCTTCCTCATTCGCGCCGGCTAATATAGCCCCAGCCAGAATACTGTAGGATAAGAGCTTCCCAGTCTTATGAACATGAATATATTCCAGTTCTGCTAAACGCAAGTCCTGCTGTTCGCCTTCGATGTCTGCGACCTGCCCGCCGACCATCCCTTCTGCACCTGCTGCCTTTGAAAGCTCGGCTACTAATTCAAGCGCTGTTACAGGACTCAATTGGTTATTCTCCATATTGGCAATGACCCCGAATGCGAGCGTCAGTAACCCGTCCCCTGCCAAAACTGCTTTCGCCTCTCCAAATACCTTATGATTGGTAGGCTTTCCTCTGCGCAAGTCATCGTCATCCATGCATGGCAGATCATCATGAATCAAAGAATACGTATGAATCATCTCAATCGCACATGCTGTATCAAGACCAATGAGCGGGTCTTTACCGTAAGCGCGCAATACTGCGAGGACTAGGAGCGGGCGAAGCCTTTTCCCGCCCGCCTCCAATGAATAGCTCATCGCGGCCTTCAGATTTGCAGGGGTATTTAATCCTGAAACAATGTCTTTCATTCTTTCTTCGATCTTCCGCTTATATTCTTGTGAAAAGGCTTCTAGTAGCATCGCCACCCCTATTCCTCCTCTGCAATCGAGAATGGTTTAAGGGCATCATCCTTCATGATTAGCGTAAGCTGTTCTTCTGCAGTCTTTAATTTATCATGACACCATTTAGATAATTCCATTCCTTCTTTATAAAGATTAATGGATTCCTCGAGCGGCACCTCGCCATCCTCTAAACGTCCAACAATACTTTCAAGCTTTTCCATCGCTTCCTCGAATGTTATATTTAATTGCTCCTTAGTCATTGATATCACTCTCCCTAATCTCATTAACGGTACAATCCAGCTTTCCGTCCTGGATGACAACGGTTAATCGGTCGCCAGCCTTAACAGAATCCCGTGATTTAACCAATTGGTCTTCCTCGTTATAGATAAGACCAAAACCTTTTTCCATGATTTTTAGCGGGCTCACAGCCTTTAAGAGGGACACATTATTCAAATAAACCTGCTGCTTATTTTTGATAATGGATGCTTGCGCCCTTGTCATCCGGCTTTGCATCTGCTTGATGTCAGCCGTTTTTTTCGAAATCGTACTGAGCGGATTATGGCGTTCCATCATCTTCGCAAGATGCGCAAGCTTATCTCCTTTCCGCTCAAAGTAGAGTGTGCTGTTGCGTGCAATCCGCTCTGTCACACGGTCAAGCTGCTCCATCTTTTGCTGGTAGAGCAAATGAGGATATTTGAACGCATAGGACTTCTCAATGGATACAAGCCGTTTTTTTTCATTATCAATGCGCTGTGTTGTATAGCGGCTAATTTTTGCTTCCATCATCTTGATTTTCTCTGCGATATCGCTCACCTTTGGCGCTGCCATTTCAGCAGCCCCAGTTGGCGTCGGTGCTCGTAAATCGGCAACAAAATCACTGATGGTCGTATCCGTTTCATGACCGACTGCGGAGATAATCGGAATCCTTGAGTTAAAGATAGCACGAGCGACAGGCTCCTCATTAAAGGCCCACAGCTCCTCAATTGATCCCCCGCCCCGTCCGACGATTAAAACATCAATAGGATGTTCATTGGCGGATTCGATTGCTTCGACAATCGATGGGGCTGCCTGCTTTCCTTGCACTAGTGCAGGAAAAATCAGTACCTCCCCGATTGGATAACGCCTCTTTAACGTGGTGATAATATCTCGTATCGCAGCTCCTGTTGGAGAAGTAATCACACCTATTTTGGCAGGAAAGGCCGGGATCGAACGCTTATGGCGAACATCGAAAAGGCCTTCCTGTTCAAGCTTTTTCTTCAATTGCTCATATGCAATGAACAATTCACCAATCCCATCAGGCATCATTTCTTTTATGTACATTTGGTAGCCGCCAGTCGGTTCGTATACACGGACCTCCCCGCGCAGCAGCACCTTCATGCCATTCTCGGGATCAAACGCAAGCCCTCTTGCCGATTGAGCGAACATGACGGCATTAATACGCGATTTCTCATCCTTCAAGGTCAGGTACATATGTCCGCTTGAATGCCTTTTGAAGTTTGATATTTCACCCTTTAAATAAATATTGTCTAGGTTAGGGTCTGCATCAAACTTGCGCTTAATATATTTTGTGAGGGCGGCCACAGTTAAATATTGATTTTTGTCCATTGGCATGGCCTCCTTGGCATTATAATTATCCATAAAAAAAAGCTGCCGCAAATCTCATTATAGCAATTTTCGGCAGCCCTGGGGTAACATTGAAATTAGTTGTTATGATTGCTTCATTGCCATCTTTGTTGCCTGAAGGGTATTATACATCAGCATCGCAATGGTCATCGGTCCTACACCGCCTGGTACAGGCGTAATATAAGAGGCCTTCGGTGCGACAGCATCATAATCGACATCCCCGCAAAGCTTGTTATGCTCATCACGGTTCATCCCGACATCAATGACAATCGCACCTTCCTTGATATCCTCTGCTTTAATCATCTTTGCGACACCGACAGCGGCAATCAAGATATCAGCTTGCGCCGTGTAGGCTCTTAAATCATTCGTTTTGGAATGGCAATACGTAACGGTCGCATCCTCATTTAAGAATAGCTGGCCTACAGGCTTTCCGACTATATTGCTTCGGCCAATAACGACGACATGCTTCCCTTTTATATCGATTCCAGTTCTTTGCACCATCTTCAATATGCCGGATGGCGTGCATGGCAAGAGAGCCTCTTGTTTCGTCATCATGCGGCCAACATTAATTGGATGGAACCCATCAACATCCTTGGCAGGGTCAATTGTCTCTATGACCCGATCCTCGTTGATGTGTTTTGGCAATGGCAGCTGAACCAATATGCCGTTGATTTTTGAATCGGCATTTAATTCGTGCAGCCGACCAAGCAATTCCTCTTCTGCGACATCAGCAGGCAGCTTAATTACCTCTGAATAGATTCCAAGCTGTTCACATGCCCGTTCCTTGTTCCTTACATATGTATGAGAAGCTTGGTCATCTCCAACTAATATAACCGCAAGCCCCGGGGTCACCCCTTCGCCCTTCAGTTCTAGAACCTCATTGGCGATTTCCTCTCTTATCGAGGCTGATATGGCTTTTCCGTCTAATATGTTTGCTGGCATGACTTTTGCTCCCCCTTTAACAAGCGCTCTATATTTTACACGCTTTATAGCGAATTCTTTATTTTAGATAAAACTGCGTTCACAAATTTTGGTGATTGGTCATCTCCAAATAACTTAGCCAATTCAATGGCTTCATTGATAGCGGCATTTTGCGGAACATCCTTGATGTATAAAAGCTCATAGGTTGTCAATCGCAGGATATTTCGGTCAATATTCGATAAACGGTCTAATTTCCAGTTTTCCAAATTGGACTCAATGGCTCTATCCACCTCTTCAGCATGGTCAGTTACCCCGTCCACCAATTCCATTAAATAAGCATCTGCTTCTTCAGATTCCTCGATTACATGCTCTAGTGCAGTTTCTTTTTCGACTTTTCCTACATCTATTTGAAAAAGAGCTTGAAGAGCTTTTTCTCTAGCCTCTCTGCGTTTCATGAATTATTATTACTCCTTTGTCTAAAAGTGCAAGACAGTCTGCATGCACTTCATTTCATATATGAAGATAATAACACATCATTTCGCTGAAAGGTAGTGCGCGGATATCTTTTTGGAAATTGCTGCATCGGTTCCTTTTCACAAAAGCGCTCACATTTTCCTCATAAAAAAGAGACCAGTCCCGTTAGGTACATGGTCTCTTTAGGATATCCATTACAGCTGTTCTTCTACTTCCGGCTCAGCTTTAGCCGTTTCGAATTGTACGCCAACGATGTGAATATTCACTTCATTTGCATCCAGCGCCGTCATATTAAGTAATGTTTGGCGAATATTATCCTGTGCTTCCTGTGCAACCTTCGGAATCGAGATTCCAAATTTCACGAGGCAATACACATCTATTTTAATGCCATCTTCGCTAAGCTCCACTTTTACGCCTTTACCGTGGTTTTTCTTTCCTAGCTTTTCAACAACGCCTGAAGCGAAATTCCCTCTCATCTGCGCGATTCCTTCGACTTCTGAAGCAGCCAAACCTGCAATTACTTCAATGACTTCAGGAGCAATTTCAACCTTGCCTAAACCGCCATCATATCCATCCATTTCCAATGCATGATTCTCACTCATGTCTAACACCTCCAAATCATCTAACTCTATTATGAGTTCATCACGTCGTAAGTTTCAAGGAATTTCGTGTTAAAATCGCCTGAAACAAAAACATCATGATTTAATAATTTTAAATGAAAAGGGATTGTGGTATCAATACCTTTTACGACAAACTCATCCAAAGCTCTTTTCATTTTCTTGATGGCTTCTTCTCGCGTTGGGGCATGAACAATCAATTTAGCGACCATGGAATCATAGAATGGCGGAATGGCATAGCCTGTATATACAGCTGAATCAACACGCACACCAAAACCGCCAGGAGGAAGATACATATCTACCTTGCCTGCTGATGGCATGAATTTTTTCTCCGGGTTTTCGGCATTTATCCGGCATTCGATTGCCCAGCCGTTCATTTGAACATCCTCTTGTCGGATTGTCAGCTCTTGGCCAGAAGCAACAAGAATTTGTTCCTTGATAAGATCAATGCCTGTCACCATCTCTGTCACTGGGTGCTCCACCTGAATCCGGGTATTCATTTCCATGAAATAAAATTGGCGGTTTATATGGTCATAAATGAATTCTACGGTTCCTGCTCCCGAATATTGAACAGCCTTCGCAGCCGTGACAGCTGCCTGTCCCATTTCCTCGCGCATCTCGCTGTCAATGGCCGGGGAAGGTGTTTCTTCGAGCAATTTCTGGAGGCGTCTTTGAATGGAGCAATCACGTTCTCCAAGATGAATGACATTTCCGTGTTTATCCCCAAGCACCTGGATTTCTACATGACGGAAATCTTCGATGAATTTTTCTAAATAAACGCCAGGATTGCCAAACGCTGTAGCAGCTTCCTGTCTTGTGATTCGATACCCTTTTTTGAGTTCTTCCACATTTTTGGCCACTCTGATGCCTTTACCGCCTCCGCCGGCAGTTGCTTTAATAATAACTGGATAACCAATACTCTCAGCGGTTTCGACTGCTATATCCTCATCCGGAACAATGCCTCTTGAACCGGGAACTACAGGCACACCCGCCTCCCGCATTGTCTCTCTTGCAACATCCTTCGTCCCCATCTTTGAGATAGCGTCTGCCGATGGCCCGATAAAGGTCAAATGGCAATCCTCGCACATATCCGCAAAATCGGCATTTTCAGCCAGGAAGCCATACCCGGGATGAATGGCATCACAATCTGTCAGCTTCGCTAAGCTAATTATATTGGCAGTATTTAAATAACTATCCTTCGATGTCGTTGGACCAATGCAGTAGGCTTCATCCGCTAGCTGCACATGCAGCGCAGTCTTGTCTGCCTCCGAATAAACAGCAACGGTTTCAATATCCATCTCTTTACAAGCCCGAATAATTCGGACTGCTATTTCGCCCCGATTGGCAACTAGAACTTTCTTAATCATTTTGTTCCTCCTATTCGGGTTTCACCAAAAATAAAGGCTGTCCGTATTCAACCAATTGTCCATCCTCAACGAGAACTTCGATAATCTCACCGGAAACTTCTGCTTCAATTTCATTGAATAATTTCATCGCTTCTACAATGCAGACCACTGATTCTTTCCCTACTTTGTCACCAGCCTTCACAAATGGATCATCTTCTGGCGAAGAGGCTTTATAAAAGGTCCCTACCATAGGGGAAGTGATTTTTTGATAGCTAACATCATCTTTGGCCGCCGGTTCCTTTGCTTCACTAGACTGCGCTGGTGCAGGTTCAGGCGCTGGTGCAGGCCTAGGCGGTTCTACGGCAGCAAGCGGTTCTTTCACGGCATCTTGAGCTGGTGTTGCAGGAGATTCTAGGCTGCCTTTAGCCGTCCCCCTTCTAATTTCAAGTCTGGTTCCCTCTTTTTCAAAGACAAATTCATCAATGCTCGTTTGATCGATTAATCTTATGATTTCACGTATTTCCTGTACCTTCATCAGGAATCAGCCCTCCTAGTTATTCACGTAATATTTCGTAAAAATATAAATATGTAAAAAATACCATATGAGTTAATCATAATAGTTTTTGGCAAAAAAGTGAATTCTTAAAAGACTGATATCATTCAGTCCAAAAGCTGCTCATTATCTAATCTTCAGAATTATCTATATAAATATAGCTCTTACTATTAAATAATTATGTTATCTGCAACTTCGACAAAAATTATTAGTTTATTTGAATAACATTAAATTATTTTAAAATTCTCGTACCAATATTTTCATTCGAATGCTATTCCTGCAGGCTTCCCCTGTTAGTAGATATCTCAACATGCCAGCATTCAGAGTAGACCCCGCCAGCTTAAATGTAAACGACGAAGTTTTTATCATTTGTTTTAGTTCCCTACTGATGTTCAAGTAAGAAAGAATTTCTCCCTTACCATATTCCTAACAAAAAAAACAGATTGAAAAACCTAAACGGTCTTCCCACCTGTTTCACAATCTTTATTGCTCATTATTTTTCCGGCTGAAATTCTACCGCTACGGCATTGGTCTTGCCGATTTCCTTGGTCACCATTTGGATAATCTTGTTCGCTGCCTCAGCATCTGGTTTCTTAGCTTTGACGGTGATTTGGATTTGTTTATTATCCGCTCTTACTAGAGCATCCTTATAGCCTAATGCGACGATCATCGATTCAAGCATATCCTCCTTCGTGGATAGTTCATCAAGCTCTTCAATTTGTCCATGCGCCTCTACCCGTTCTTCCTCTGATAAATCGCTTGAGGCGACCTTCTCAGTCAATTCTTCCTTCTCCTTGCTTCTTTCATCATTTAAGTCCATGCGCATCGCCTCAAAGGCTGAATCGTTTGATTCATTGGATACGATTGTCGATTGGTCGGCATTGCCGTTCTCATCACCGCCTGATTTCGTCTCCTCATTTGCTTCCTGATTAACTGTTGTCTCCTGCGGGGATGTAATATAGTAGACACTCAAGACAGCCACCAAACTTAACATCGTTAATAACCAAACTGTTTGTTTTCTAAGCAACACGGATAACTCCTCCTCTTTTCTTATTTATTTTTTTGCACTGACGGCGACGCGGTGGCTCGGAACATCCAGCACTCGTGTCACAGCTTCAACAATTTCCTTTTTGATGCTGATATTATCCGCTCCCTTAGCAACGATAAGGACTCCCCTGATTGTTGGCTTCTTCGTTTGCTGAATAAGCGGTACTTCCTTGTCCCCTTCCCGAATAATGACTACTTTCTCATCGGTTGAGAAATCCTCTACCTTTCTCTCTCCGCCGTCACGGTCAGTCTCTTCTGTAATTTGATGCTGGGAAACGGCGTTCTTCTCATACACCTTTTCCTCTGTTGAATCCACATTAACGATTACGGATACATCTGATACACCGTTCATCGTCTCAAGTGTGTCCTTCAGCTCCACTTCATACGCTTTCTCGATAGAGGCAATTGTGCCAGCTTTTTTCGTACTTCCAGAAGCAAATGTTTCTGCAGCATCCTTATTCACTTCACTGCTTGCTGCCTCAAACACCGCGTTGGTCTTGTCCTCCATTTCATCCCCGCGGTTGATAAACAGACTGCTGATCATAAGGAGGATACCAGCAAGGAGCATGATTGCTATATTTCGATAGGGCGGCTTCTTCCCATCTCCTTCCTGTTTCATAAACATTCCTTTGAATTTGTTTAGCTTTTCTTTATTCAAAGCCCATCACCCCCTTCATTGATTTCAATTATAAGTTTGCTGCTGGTAATGCCCCATTTCTCAGACAAAATTTCCTGTATGCGGGGTGAAGGTGCGGTTATGAGAGATTGCTGTTCTTCCAGGTCGATGTCAACCTTCTCTATAGGTTGTACACCTTCTGCTTCTTCTGTACTTTGTTCCTCGAGGGTAACATGAATGGACTCAATATTTTCTTCCTTCAGCTCCCCCTTTGGATCGATGAGCCGGATCTCCACATCACGGATTTCATACCCACTCCTTTCTATCAGCTCCTTTTCTGCTTCGGCTTTAAGTTGGACAGCCATCTGTTCCAATATATATGCTTGTTGAGTCTGTTCTATTTCTTTTTTCTTCGTTTCTAGTGAATTTTCCATTGTTTGGCCTCCCCAGACCCCGTTGGACATGATTTTTTGCTGGATATCACTGGCGAAATCCTGTTTAAACAGAGAGAGAATAGGCGTAAGAAAAATTGCGGTCAGTAACAGCCCAATCACTAGCTTGGTGTATTTTTGCATCGATGAATTGGGAAGGAGCATGTCCAACACAACCGCAAATAAGATGAAAACGATGATATTGGTCACCCATGTTGTCAAAAAAGACATGAATTGCTCCCTCCTTATCGAACCATCATAGTGATATTACCGGCTGCGACAATGACCGTTACCGTCAAGAAGAACATCAAGCTAACAATCGCAAGTGCGGCAAAAACATATATGATATTCTTGCCAATGACCTCGAGGCATTTGATAATTGGGCCTGCCCCAAGAGGCTGCAAAATAGCAGCTGCAAACTTGTAGACCAGGGCAATAAGCAGGATTTTCAAGGCAGGAAAGGCAGTCATGATCAATAGCATGACTACACCAGCAATACCGACAGTGTTTTTCAAAAGCAGGGAAGCGCCGATCACTGTGTCAGCAGCATCGGTGAACATTCTCCCAACAACCGGAATGAAGTTTCCTGCCAGAAACTTCGCGGTTCGAATCCCGATTCCATCAGCCACTGCTGTTGAGATTCCCTGCACAGATATGACTCCGAGAAAGACGGTCATGAAAATCCCTAATAGCCCAATGCTCCATGTCCGCAATAATCCGGCCAGCTGGGTCACCTTGTATTGCTCTGACAGCATACTGACAATGCTCAGCAAGGTCGAAAGAAACAAAAGAGGCAGGACAATGTACTCGATCAGCGCCCCGCTCGTGTTCATCAAAAATAAAAGCATTGGATGAAAGAAGGCGGCAGATAGGGCGCCCCCAGAACTCGCAATCAAGGCGAGTAAGAGCGGCACAAGCGCAATCAGAAAATCGGTAATTTGCGATATGGTTGTGGTGACATAACTGACCGCTACATAGAAGCTGTTAAGTGCGATGATCATCAACACCATAAAGACAATCGAGTTAGCCACCTTGCTGACAGAGGTCTTCTCAAACGTGCTTTGCAAGGATTGCAGGAAAACACTAAACACCGTCAGCAAAATCAAGGTTCCAAGCAGCTTCCCATTTGCTATCAGCTCGTGAAAGATGAATTGAATGATTCCTGAAAGCCACTCCTTAAAAGAAAATTTTTTCTCACCGCTAATGAAATCTACGAAACTGCCTTTTTGTGATTCCGGGAGAAAACCGCCATATTGATCATAAACTGAATCCCAGAACTGCTTCAGGTCATCTAGCGGGATGTCTTCCACACCGAATGTTTCAACAGCCTCCTCTTGCTGTGTATTTACGCTTGTCGACCCCGGGGCAGCCAACACTTGCTGGCTTTGGCTGCAAAGAAATAGAAGAATGAAGAGT
Source organism: Pradoshia eiseniae (assembly GCF_002946355.1). NCBI lineage: Bacteria > Bacillati > Bacillota > Bacilli > Caryophanales > Bacillaceae > Pradoshia > Pradoshia eiseniae. The sequence continues at coordinate 251,229 of NZ_PKOZ01000001.1, read as the reverse complement.
AGAATGCTTGTCCGCAGAAATTGCTTCATATATTATTCAGCCCCTTTGATTGCTTTCCAAAACAAGAGCATTAATTCGGAATCATTTGAATGATGCTTTCAATGATGACGCTCAAGATCGGAATGGCCATTGTCAGGATGAGGATTTTACCAGCCAATTCGATTTTCGAGGCAATCGCCCCCATCCCGGCATCTTTCGTGATTTGAGACGTAAATTCCGCGATATAGGCAATGCCAATTATTTTCAGCACAGTGGATAAATACACCATATTCACATTTGCATTCGTGGCCAATTGCTGAATCATTTGGATAATTTCATAAATCTTGTCGACCAGGAATAGAAAGATGGAGCTTCCAACAAAGACAACAAGCAAAAAGGCGAGATTCGGCTTTTGCTCCTTTATAATCATGGCAAGGAACGCCCCGATTAGGGCTACACCGGTTATTTGCAGCATTTCGATAGCTCATCACCCCAAGCTTTTCTATTGAAATAGGAATACGGATTTAATCCGGTCAATCAGCTGCCCAACTACCTGGGCAACATTAAAAAGGATATAGATGAAACTGACCAAAATCACCCACTGTGAATATTCCTTCTTTCCGACCTGATCAAGAATCGTATGAATGAAAGCCACAATCAGCCCAACACCCGCAATTTTAAAAATAATATCAATATCGATTCCCATTCCGCTCATTTCCCCCTATTCATCACAACAACAGAATCGCAATTAAAAGACCGGAGAAGAATCCAAGGCTTTTAACCATCTTGTCGTATTTGCTTTGCTTATCAAGCGCCATCAGCTCCTCGCGCTCAAGGTGAGTCAATGTGAGCTGGATTTGTTTTTGCTGAGTATCACGGTCATGTTTTCCGAGTGTCTCTCCAAATTGAAAAAGGATTTCCAGCTCTTTTTCCTCAAGCTCTGTCCACTTCCTCATTTCTTCTATGCTTTTTCTCCACGCGCTCGTGACTGTCTGACTTTCCTCGTTCAGATTATCCGCAAATAATGTAAAGCCACTCGAGATAGGGTCAGGAATCTGCTTAGCTAGTTTCAATACCGCTTCCCTTAGCGGCATATGACCATACATGATTTCAGCCTCCAGTATTTGCAAGGCTGCTCGTATGTCCCTAATTTGCTTCGGACGGGCAACCAGCCGTTTCGCTATATCCCAGCCAACCCATGTGGTCGAGAAGACAATCAGCAAGGCACCCAGTAATTTGATCATGTTCTCACTCTTTCCTTGCCATATAGAATCTTCCCAGCTCCATCTCTGATCATCGCCACACAGCCGGGCTTGTCTAGCCTTTCAAGTTCAATGAAACGGTCAAACCGAGCTTCTGTCACGATTGCCTTCATGCTTGGTCTTGAAAGAATATCCTCCAAGCTATGTCCATGTACCGTGATAAAGAGAGCCGTCCCGGCATTGACAGCTTCCATTACAGCGTCTTGATCCTCTTTTCTGCCAATCTCATCGGCAACTAGAATATCCGGGCTCATGGAGCGGATCATCATCATCATGCCCTCAGCCTTCGGGCAGGAATCGAGCACATCCACCCTGATGCCAAATTCCATCTGCGGGACTCCATGAACGCATCCAGCAATTTCTGAACGTTCATCAATAATTCCCACCTTTTTGGGGTCGATTCTATTCCGTTCGCTTCCTGCCGAAGCTATCCTAGCCAAATCCCTGAGGAATGTTGTCTTTCCTGATTGCGGCGGGCCGATAACCAATGTGGATAACCACCGGCCTTGATACAAATACGGAATCCATTCTTCCGCCAGCCCCTTCTTCTGCCGCGCAATCCGGATATTAAAGAAGGTGACCTCTCGTATGCCTTTCACATAGCCATTCTCCAGTATCACCTTGCCGGCAATCCCAACCCGATGGCCTCCCTTTATGGTGATATAGCCTCTTTTCAGTTCCTCATCGAGCATATAGAATGAAAATTGACTGATCTTATTCATGAAAATCTCAGCTTCCTCCCGTATTACAGGCCGTACCCCATAATGAACTCGCCGGCCTGCCATGACTTCTAGCGGTCTTCCGACTCTGATGCGGATTTCTTCCACCTCTTCTTCATTCAAGGTCATTCTCTCCATATCAGCGAGAACAGCCTTTGGCAGCATTTCCAAAACTCCTTCCATACAATCTCCCTCACCATATGTGTCATTTACTTAAAATGTATTCATGGACAGGCAGTTTATGTCTTTCAGACTGGAAAAAGTTTGGACAGGCATATAAAAAGCCAGGAGGCTTCTCCTGGATACACAAAAAAGCTGCAGGCAAGCCAAGAATAAATTGGCTGTACCTGCAGCTTATGTTTTAGATGATGATTATCCGCGGGATACGTAAGAACCATCAGAAGTATTAATGATTAGTTTGTCTCCTTCATTAACGAAGAAAGGAACTTGAACAACAAGGCCAGTCTCAACAGTTGCCGGCTTCGTACCGCCTGAAGCTGTGTCGCCTTTGATGCCTGGTTCAGTTTCTGTTACTTCCAGTGTAACTGTAGTTGGCAGCTGAACGCCAAGTGTTTCTGTTTGGAACATCATGATTGAAACTTCCATGTTTTCTTTCAAGAATTTCAACTCATGCTCGATTTGCTTAGATGGCAATTCGATTTGGTCATATGTTTCGTTATCCATGAATACGTGATTGTCGCCGCTCGCATATAAGTATTGCATTTTGCGGTTATCGATGTGTGCTTTAGATACTTTCTCACCGGCACGGAATGTTTTCTCTTGGATTGCTCCTGTACGAAGGTTACGCAATTTGGAACGAACGAACGCTGCGCCTTTACCTGGTTTTACGTGCTGGAATTCGATTACTTGCCAAATACCGCCGTCTACTTCAATTGTTAAGCCTGTTTTAAAATCATTAACAGAAATCATGTAATAATAGCCTCCTACTGCCTTATAAAATAATTAATTCTTTTGTTGAATGGGTCAATCTTTCATTGCCGCCTTCTGTCAGCAATAGATCATCCTCTATGCGCACGCCGCCGATTCCCGGCAAATAGATACCCGGTTCACACGTTACGGTCATGCCCTCTTCCAAAATCATATCTGATTTCATGGACAAGCCAGGACCTTCGTGAACCTCAAGGCCGATGCCATGCCCGAGGGAATGCCCAAAATATTCACCATAGCCTTTTGCTGCGATAATATCCCGCGCGAGCGCATCTGCTTGTTTGCCCGTTAAGCCAGGTTTAATGTTTTCCAGCGCATACACTTGAGCTTCAAGCGTGATAGCATAAATCTTCTTCAGCTCATCAGTTGGTTCGCCGACAGCGATTGTTCTTGTGATATCGGAAATATACCCATTATACAAGGCCCCATAATCCAATGTAACGAAATCGCCTTTCTCGATGACCTTATCACTTGCCACCCCATGCGGCAACGCCGAACGCGCGCCGGATGCCACGATGGTGTCAAAGGAAGATGAGGTTGCACCCGCTTTACGCATGAAGAATTCAAGTTCATTGGAAACTTCCATTTCCGTCAAACCCGGACGGATAAACCCTAAAATATGCTCAAAGGCAGCATCTGCAATGTCTGCCGCATCCTTTAATATCTTAATCTCTTCAGGTGTCTTAATCAAGCGCAATTTTTCCACAAAGCCGGATATCGGGACAAGCTCTCCCTCAACTAGGCCTTCATAGATTTTGTAGGTCGCAAATGTCAGATCATCCTGCTCAAACCCAATTTTCTTTGCACCCATCGCTTTCACTTGAGCCGCCACTTCATTTTCAATTGGCCCTGTATGCTTGACGATTTCAAAGCCAACTGCTTGCTTGGCCGCTTGCTCTGTATAGCGGAAGTCAGTAATAAACTTCGCTTCCTTTTCAGAAATAATAACAATACCGGAGGTGCCGGTGAAATTTGATATATATCTTCTGTTATAGGGATTTGTGATAATCATTGCATCTATTTGTTCTTTGGCAAGATTTTCACGAAATCTTTTTAATTTTTCCATCATGTTCTCTCCCTTATATAAAATGATCGTAGACACATTTTCCGGAGGCGGGCAGGTATTCTCCCTTTTATGTATGTATCCGCGGTGAATTGAGCCGCTCAAAGACAGCCCATTGCAGCTATTTTTCATTTTATCATATGCAGGAAAGTCATCACTATAAATTTATGCCTGAGCTTCCTTTTTTTCTGCCTGTATCTTTTTCTCCAATTCCCGTTCATGATATTCAAAGCTGATTGAATACCCGATAAAAAGCCCAAAAAGCAAGAAGAGGCAGAAAGTCGTAATAATCGTATCAATGGACAGTTCCATAACTGTCTTCATTCCCGGAAAAAGCGGGCGCAAAGCGAGAAAAATCAGAGCCCAAATGGCAATTCCGTAACCAACGCCCAGCCAGTAAGAATTAAATTTGCGAAATAAGGCCGAATACAAATGTGAAAACAGCAGAGAAATGAAAGAAAGGCAAACAAGCGAAAGAATCACCCCAATCCACCCCTTAGCAAAATCCGCCTTAATCCAACTCCGGATAACGAAGGTTGGTCCGATCTCTGTATAGTTAAAATACGTAAATAATTGAAATATCGCTCCCCAAAATAAACCGGCGAATAACCCGATTATGGATACGGTCATTCCAAAACTCATTGGCTGCTTTACTTCCGCTACATTCTTATTCATTCTTCTTCACCTCACAGGATAGTATGCTCCATTTTAGTAAAGTTCATAATGAATGAATCCAATAGTAGAGAAAACGCTCAAGATTCGGTAAAATGAAAGTATAAACACGCATACTATAAATCATATGGAGTGGTGAATACATTGGATAACAAACCAGTCTACGGCGGACAGGCTGTCGTAGAAGGTGTCATGTTTGGCGGCAAGCATTGTACCGTGACAACCATCAAGCGGAAGGACGGAACCTATGACTCCTTTTCTATGCCGCGCAAGAGTCACCCAGTCCTTCAAAAGTTAAAAAAAATCCCTTTCATAAGGGGCATTGTGGCAATTATCGAATCAAGCGCTGTCGGTTCAAGGCATCTTTCCTTTTCTACCGACCGATATGATGTAGACCCTAAGGATGACGACAGTATCGTCAAGGAAGAAGAAACCTCTAAGATCGGCATGATTCTCGGTGTCGCCGCTGTCGGGATTCTTTCCTTCATCTTCGGAAAAGTTCTATTCACCCTTATCCCGGTTTTCCTGGCGGCTATTTTTCAAGATGTAGCGCCAGCAAAGGGAGCCCAAATATTAATAGAAGGATTCTTTAAACTAGCTTTATTGCTTTTGTATATTTATTTCGTATCGATGACACCGCTCATCAAGCGCGTATTCCAATATCATGGCGCTGAGCATAAAGTCATTAACGCTTTCGAGGCAAATAAGGAATTGACGGTTGAGAACGTGCGTAATGCCTCGCGTCTTCACTACCGCTGCGGCAGCAGCTTCATTCTTTTTACCGTTGTCGTTGGGTTATTCCTGTATATGTTTGTTCCAACCGACCCCTTATATGCCCGGATCTTAAATCGTCTAGCGTTGATACCCGTTGTTCTCGGTGTATCCTTTGAGGTATTGCAATTGACCAATAAACTTCGCGATGTACCGGTGCTCAAGTTTCTCGGCTATCCGGGGCTTTGGCTTCAGCTTTTGACCACTAAAGAGCCAAATGATGACCAAATCCAAACGGCAATCATTTCCTTCAATACAATGCTAGAAGAAGAAATAAAAACTGAGCAAGGTTTAACCGGAGAGAAAATTGTGTAAATTAAAATTAAAAGGCAAATTTATTGGTTTAGTTGTTTAAATTCCCATAAATACGCTAATGATGCTCTTAAGGAGGTGCTTTCAATGAATCGTAACAAATCATCTATCATCATTTATGTTCTTCTAGGATTAGCGGTACTGGGATTGATTTATACAATACAGTTTGAAGCTGTATCATTCATACGGAGTGTACTTATTGGAGCGGTAGTCATGGGTATTATCTATCTTGTTTACAAGCGATTCATAATGAAGGGCAGCACAGGCAACTCTGGCAAAGAGCGTCAAGCATACCAGAAGGCAGCCAAGGTCTCTTCTAAGAAGCATAAACAAGATACGATGAAACCAAGAAAAAGCAGAAATAGACACCATAATACACATGGATTAACCGTCATCTCAAAAGAGACATTCATCAACAGACCGAAAAAGAAATCAAATATCCAATTGACCGTTATCGAAGGAAAAAAAGCACGCAAGAAAAATCGGGCCCTATTTTAAACAGCAAAAGGTTCAGGCGACCACAAGCTTGAACCTTTTTTCATTTAATCAATTTTCTTTTTCTTAATTCGATGCGTCCATTGCTTAATGAACAGAGCTGCTGCATTGCGCCCGCTCTCAATCAAGCCCGTTCTCTGCTCATTTGTTAGAGAAAACTCTATAAAATTCGCATCCTTCACCGGGATGAAAATAATATTTTTGACGAATTTGCGAGAGATGTAACGCGAGTCATGGGCATTGCGCATAGTTTCAAATAAGGAGGAGAACAGGCCGATTGCATTATTAATTTCCTCCGGTTCCTTACCTGTCTTCTCATATACTAAATTAAGTCCCAAAACCGGCCTGATGGATTTTACATTATCTTGGTCAAATAACCACATCGGAAAGTTTGATAAAACCCCTCCATCGACAATGATATATTTTTCCCCGACTGTTTTTAATTTAATGGGTTCAAAGAAAAAGGGAATGGAACAGCTCATGCGAATCGCTTTTGCAACAGGGAATTGCAACGGATCAATATTATAGGCAGCTAGATCATCCGGCAATATGAGCATACGGCCATTCGACAGGTCTGAGGCAATGATACGCAGCTGTTTATCAGGCAGGTCGCCAAAGGTGCGAATGCCCTTTTTTTCAAGGGTTTCCTTAATCCAGCACTCTAAAGCATCTCCTTTATATAGTCCCATCGTCCAATATAATTTTAGCCAGCGCGCAAAAGGAAAACGAATCCTTTTCTTTGTTTCCAAGAGCCTGCTGAGCTCTATATCATCCATCAGCAGCTTAATCTCAGCCCCGCTGTACCCAGCTGCAAGAAAACCCGCAATAATGGAGCCTGCACTTGTACCTGCAACACGCTTAAAGGCATACCCCTGCTGTTCGAGCTCCATAATGGCTCCAATGAGGGCAAATCCTTTTATACCGCCGCCGCAAAAAACCCCGTCTATGTACAAACTTATGCACTCCCTCCTAAAGATGCGCTGTCTTTTACTTATCATCTTTAAGCAACAGGAGTGCATTTTAGAACAGCTTATGTGAAGTATTTTATTTCAGCCTGTGGGAAATGGGAATGGATAGCTCCTTCTATATGCTCCTTTAAATGGGCCGCCTCATCATCCGGATAGACGTATTTGCCTATTCCATATTTTCCCCATTTATATTTCCTTTTGGATTCATCCATTTCCAGCTTTGATTTCGGATATCTTGCCTCAATGACCTTTTTGGCAGGCTTCGTGAAACGATGCTGAATCAGCTCAAAATATAGGGGAGCGTCCGCATAATCACCTAGCGCCTTTTTTAGCCGCTCAAATAATTCGGAGTACCCTTCCTCCCAGCCTTCATGCATATAAATTGGCGCCACAATAAACCCTAAATGATAGCCGGCCGAAGCCACCTTCCTCGCCGCCTCAAGCCTTTGGTCAAAGGTAGACGTGCCTGGCTCGAAATTCTTGATGACATAGCGAGAATTGATGGAAAAACGGAAACTCGTATGCCCGTTATGCCGCGCATCCAATAAATGGTCGACATGATGGAATTTTGTTACGAACCGTAAACGCCCAAGCTCGGTTTCCCCGAAAAAATTAATCGCCTTCTTCAAGGAATGTGTCAAATGATCAATCCCCACAATATCTGAAGTACAGGCCGCCTCAAAGCGCGTAATCTCAGGAGCACGTTCACCTATATAGGTGAGCGCTTTGTCAAAGATTTCTTCAAGATTGACATAAACGCGGATATACGGCTTGCTGCCAAGCGTTGTCTGCAAATAACAATAATGGCAATGCCCCATGCAGCCGGTTGCCAGCGGGATGGCATATTCGGCGGATGGCTTTGACGTGTCGAATTTCAAGGTTTTCCGAAGTCCCACTACCATGGTTGATTTAGCGACCCGATATTTTTGAAGCTCTGTATCACCAGGAAGATCCCTGATTTGATTATGAGAGGTTGTTTGCCGTATTTCCACATTCGGCATCCCTTGAAATTTTTCATATAATTCACGGCCTAATGGATATTCCATGGCCTTTGGCTCAAAATAAACCAATTGCGGTATAAATGGCTTCATTATTTCACCTACCTTAAAGGTAGTATGTTCAAGTACATAAAAAAGGATGGCAAGAAACTTTGCCATCCTTTTGAAATCATTGCCTTATTTAATTACAAGCCACATTTCAGCTGAGCGCCACAGTTGGTGCATGTGTTGCAGCCGCCTAGCTCCTCAACCTTCCCTTTTCGGCACACAGGGCATGTATTGCCGACTTCGCTTCCAATCGTCACACTCGTTGATTCTAGCGCATTAATTGTGTCAACAAGAACAACATGCTGTTTTGGACTTTCTGCCGGTATTTCAGTCGTATCCGTATTTTCTTCCTTCTTCAAGGTCAATACTTGTGTGTCACGGCTGCCGTCTACATATACAGTACCGCCTTTGGCTCCACCCTTATAAAGACGCTCGTACACTTTTTCGACCTGTTCAACGGAATATCCTTTCGGCGCATTCACGGTCTTACTGATGGAGCTGTCAATCCAACGCTGGATAATACACTGCACATCCGCATGTTTTTCTGGAGTCAGTTCCATCGCAGATACGAACCATGATGGCAAGTTATTAGGGTCACATTCTGGGTTACGAGCTAAATAATCTTCTACAATATCCGCTTTCACTTCGATAAATTTACCAAGTCGTCCGCTTCTGAAATACGTGAAGGAGAAATATGGCTCAAGTCCTGTTGATACCCCTACCATCGTTCCTGTGCTTCCTGTCGGCGCTACAGTCAGAAGATGTGAATTTCGGATGCCGTATTCAAGAATGTCCTGACGGATATGCTCCGGCATTTTCTTCATGAAACCAGATTGGATGAAGGCTTCACGCAAGGCTCTTGTTTCTTCCTCTGTTTCTCCAACCAGGAATGGGAAGCTTCCTTTCTCTTTCGCAAGCTCAATGGATTCCTCATAAGCTGCTGTAGCAATCGTTTCAAAGACACGATCAACAAGCTCATTACCGTCTGTTGAACCATATTCCTTTTCACAATAGATCAGCATATCATGAAGACCCATTACACCGAGGCCGACGCGTCTTTCGCCCAATGCCTGGCGTTTATTCTCTTCAAGGAAATATGGTGTTGCATCAATGACGTTATCCTGCATGCGAACACCGACCTTAACCGTTTCCTTCAGCTTATTGAAGTCAACCGTTTTCGCATCCTTGTCCGTCATTTCCGCCAAATTGACTGCTGCCAGATTACATACGGAATAAGGAGCAAGAGGCTGCTCACCGCAAGGGTTTGTTGCAACGACCTTTTGTCCGTAGCTCTTTGCATTCGTCATGTCATTCGCATTATCGATAAAGAAAATACCTGGTTCAGCAGAGTAAGTCGCACAGATGTTGATTAAGTTCCATAATTCCTTCGCTTTTACCGTACGATATACTCGAACAGCGTGTCCACGTTTTTCCCATTCGCGCACATCTCCGCATTCTGCCCACTCATTGTTGTAGATTTCCATTTCTTTCGGGCTGTAGGATTCCACATCTGGGAAGCGCAATTCATACTCAGCGTCATTCTCCACAGCTTCCATGAATTCTTTCGTGAGGCAAACAGAGATATTCGCTCCAGTCAAGAAGTCTGGATTATGGACAGCGTCATTACCGCCCTTTGCTAATTTATCCTCTGCATCTTTAATGATGTCTTCATTGAATCCGCCAAGCCCCGGAATCGACTTATAATTCACAATTCCTTGATACATTGCTTGTTCTTGCACTGTAAGCGGAGTGAATTTCAGCTTCTCTTGGGCATGTTTTTGAATCGTCTCATCCTCGGATACCTCCATCAAGAAGCGCAAAATTTTCGGATTCTGCATTTTGGAGATGATGAATTCAATGATATCCGGGTGCCAGTCAGCGAGCATAATCATTTGCGCGCCGCGGCGAGAGCCGCCTTGCTCGACCAAATGCGTCAACTTCGCGATATCATCGAGCCATGAAACTGCACCGGAGGATTTCCCGTTAACCCCACGCGCAAGGGCATTACGCGGACGCAATGTTGAACCATTTGTTCCAACACCGCCGCCTCTGCTCATGATTTCCATGACTTGCTTACGATGTTCTGAAATCCCTTCGCGGCTGTCCTTAATGAAAGGCATAACATAACAGTTGAAGTATGTTACCTCCGTCTCTGAACCAGCCCCGTATAGTACACGGCCAGCAGGGATAAAGTTCGTTTTGACCAATTGCTGATAGAATTTCTCAAATGATTCCTGACGCTTTTCTTCCGTTGTCTCCACCTGTGCCAAACCATAAGCGTTCCGTTTCGCAATTTGCTCATAGTAAATCTCAAGCGGCTTTTCAATGACGTCAAGTGACTTGCAAATCAAGCCTGTTTTGATTTCTTCATGCTTGTCCAAGGAAGCTCTGTATTCTTCTTCTACGAGGACATAAGCCTTTTTCTTTTCCCAATCGATTTCTTGAATATATCCTAGTCCGCGGGCTGGGAATTTAGGATCTTCCTTGATCGTTAAGACTACGAAGTCACCATTGGCAAGGGTTATCTTCTCCGTGTCCTTAAACGAATAGCGATCGATCATAACTAGTCTTGATACACCTTTATATGTCTTTTGCATGTCGGGTGTTATCGGAAACACCTGTTTAAAATTAGCAATATCCTTATTTAATCTTTCGACATTTACTGACAGCTTATGATTAACAGCAGTATTCAATCTGATCTCTCCCAACCTCTTAAGTATTCTTCATGTATATTCTTGCTCAGCTGCACTTCTATTTGATAATCTAACGTTATCATACGTCATTTCGAAATTCAACTACATATTGTGTTCCTGCCTACCAAATACATACCATATATTGTATTAGTGCATGTTTTTGTAATTTTGTCAATTGTTCATAATGGATAAAAAATTAAGATATTTTGAGAATACGAACATTTTTCTACCCTTTATGGACAAAATTAAACAATATTCGCCTTATAGGACTTTTGCATTATTTTCTCCTGAGTCACTCGCTGTTTCCATCTCATGAAACTCATATAAAAAAGCATGTTCCAAATGCCAGAACATCCATTATATCGGCCCATTAATGAAGACGTAAAGGTTAAAGTCTCCTATCCAGGCGATTTTCTCAGAAATTTTTTTTGCCAGACAAAATATCTACCTGTATAATAAATGAGGGAACATAAGAGAAAGTGGGGATTTCATTGACATTAACGTCATATATTCTGATTGGCCTGGCTGTGCTGATCATTGCGTACTCAATTTACAGCTATTTCTCTACAAAAAAAATGGTGAAGACCTTATCCCAAGAGGAGTTCAAGGCTGGCTACCGTAAAGCCCAGCTGATTGACGTTCGTGAACCAAACGAGTTTGACGGTGGACATATTTTGGGAGCCCGTAACATCCCATCTACCCAGCTGAAAATGCGCATGAAAGAACTGCGCAAGGACAAGCCAGTCTACTTGTACTGCCAAAGCGGAATGAGAAGCACCAGAGCTGCTCAAATGCTGTACAAGAATGGCTACCGCGATATATATCAGCTTGATGGCGGATTCAAGAAATGGACTGGTAAAATTAAAAGCAAATAAAAAGAGCCGATGCTGTTAGAAAGGCATCAACTCTTCGTCCAAAGACCAACAACCCCTTTGTTCAGATGTCTGAAAAAGGGGTTTTTATTTTTCCTTGCCTGTTCGGCTGCTCTCGATCTTTGCAGCCAGACTTTCGGCCGCACGCTTATACAATTGGCTCATATGGGCTAGGGAGGCTACAGCCAAAAGTTCCTCATAGTATTCGGCATCCTCCTCATCCCGTTGAAAAGCTCCTAGCGACTCCGTAAGTTCGTTCATGCTCGCTTCAACACTTTCTGTAAAAATCCCGGCATTCTTGTCAGCTTGCTTTAGGAATGTCTCATACAGCCAGTCAATAGACAGGTCATCCTTTATAATCCTCTCATTGAGCGGGTCAAGAATCCCCTTAATTTCATTAATGGAAAGGCTGCCCTTCAACTGATAAATAAGACTAAGCAAAATCAGGTGCCTTTTTGTGTATTTTTTATTCTTAATCGGGAAAAACACCTTTGCCTTCGCATAATTATTAATCATCGTCTTGGTAAGAATCTTTTCTCCCTCTGCTCGCCTCGTCTCTTTAAAGTTATTCTCAAATAGCTGAATAACTTGATCCATATATAAGTCAATATCCGGTATCTCTTGCAGGCTCAGATTTTCATTCAATCCGATGTTCTCCATAAAATCGTATTTACTATTCATAAAAATCCCTCATATCCTCAAGTTACATCCTATTATACGTGTTTCCTTAATGAAGGTAAACAATCGACACATTGCCTAACAGTAGTATATAGGTATTAAAATTATGTCATTTTCAGTATAGAATTCTATATTCCAGCATCCTGGTTTCTGGCTTTTGCTTTTTTTCATGCAAATTCCTGCTCCGGATTTTCCTTTATGAAACCACTCCCGTTGAATCCTTGATTTCCTTTTCGAATAACACAAAAAAACACCCCGCAAATCACCCGGGAGTGTTTCTTTTATCAGCGGAAGCTTGAGGGCGTTCTGTGAACTACTAAATGCATAGAATGCTTTCTATTTAACCTTTCTGTTCTTCCTTCACGGATAGAATGTTGATTTCAGCTCCAAATTCAAGGCGAATTCTTTTTCTCGCTTCTGCTGAGGTCCGTGCCGTGATTGGCCAAGTTCGCTTTAATCCTTGCTCTTCCACTTGCACGAGGAAACATTTTGCCCCACATCTCATGCACTATCCCTCCCAATCAAGTTCTGCTCTCTATTATAGGAGAGATTAGGACTAATTGAGAATTAATTAGACTGCCGTCATATCAATTACGCTTGTTTTGCCTTCGAGAATTTCCATCGAAAGGCGTACGGATTCTCCGATGGCATGATCAATATCATCCTCTTTAACTCCTAATTGATTCACGATAATCTCCTTATCGATAAACAGATTGCTCGTAAACACTTTCGCAAATTCGAAAGTATCCAATCCGCTCTCTTTCCCCTTTTGGCGCTCCTCGGCTCCCTTCGCTTGCATTGCGCTTATATAAGCTTCTTTAGGTATGACGATAATCCTCTTATCCTCACGGTTCATATATTTATGCATGATGCTGAGCATTTCTGACCATTGCATATTATAGTAACCAACAGGATAATTGCCACTTACCCCGTTTCGAATAGCACCAGCGATCGCCTGTCCGACTTGCCGGATGGTCACCATAGCTGTTCCGCCTTCCGGATATTGAGTTGCATCCTTCATATTTCTGATCTGTTCAACAAGGAATACCCACACTGGCTTTCTTCCTGCTTGGCTGCCGAATACATAAGGGATTTCAAGCACGGATACATTCATATCATCATCAGCAAAGGATAAGGCCATCTCCGCTTGGTCAACCCGGCTCCTTATGTATGGGTGATGTTTATATAAATTAAGCTCAGGCATGGCCCGATTAGCCCAGCTGAAATAGGAGCCGAGGATAACCGCATGCTTGACCCCGCATTCTTTTGCAATAGTTAAGAAACGCTCTAGCGGGTCGATATTGTATTTCTTAAAAAATTCATAGACAGGAGAGGTTGCCGGAATACGTTCATCCACGCCAGCTGCAAAGACAAACCCATCACACCCTTCCAGGCTTTGACGAATCTCATCATCTGTCATCTCTAAGTAGTTGCCGAAATCGATGTCCATTCCATCCGGCAATATGCTTCCCTTTGGAATAGGCGGCAAAGATAAGGTAGAAACCTTATGGCCATCCTTGATTAACGCTTTTGCTCCTTCTGAACCTAATAAACCCGTTCCGCCAATCATGAAAATTTTCATCTGCCTAGCACCCCTTCACTTTCCTTTTATATCCTCATATTACCACCTAAACTAAAGAGTTCATCTGGTCGGATATGTTATTTTTGTGAAATATTTCACAAAAATAACTTTCACACATAAAGAGGAACTAACCAGAAGAGGGATGAACAAAAAGAGAATAGTTAGAGCATTTTTTTGCCCAACTATCCTCTTCCAATTAATTAATATCAATAAAATCTTCTGTTTATTCTTCTGTTTCTTGCAGGAGGAGACTTTCTACATCATTGATAAAACGACGTAATTTCTTGGCAGTCTCCCGGTTAATCTGACCTTCCTCATACATCCCTTGAATGGTAGACCGTTCAACCTCCAATGCCTTAAAACGGAGCTCCTCTTTCTGCTCATCAAGCTTCATTCTCGTCCTCATATTATCCGTTCGGGTGTCTTTCCACCTTTCAATAAAGCGTTCATACTCCCCAATGACTATTTTGATGCTTTCTGTGTCCCCGCTCTCCGCCCTTATTCCGGCAAGCTTTTCTATAGCCGCATTAGCCGCTTTTATTTGCAGCTCCTGCATTTGGGCATACTGATTATGCTCGTTAGCCGTAACCCTATCCGTATAACCGGATTTCCTCTTTATCTGCCCTAATAAAAAAGTCACCTTAGATAATAGACTATGGGCCAGCACTTCCTCGCGGAAATCAAGCGACTTCAAAATCCGGTTGATAATATCCTGACTCACCTCGCCTTGGTTTACGCATTCACGCAAATATTTACGCTCTGCCCTCAATCCAAGGAGACGATATTCCATCAATTCTTCCTCCATCTCCCTGATTCGCTTATCTTCCTTGTTATCATATCGGATTTGCTCAATCAGCCGTTTATATTCACTAATCAATTCAAATGCCGCATCCTGATTATCCTTTGTCGTTTCTTCTTCAATCCTCTCAACCGCTGCCCGTAAGAGCCTAATCTTATATCGTTCAAATGAGGGAGTATCAGAAGACATCGTGGATTCACTCTTGCTAAACATTGGCAGCAGAATTGCAGCCGCCAGTAAGGTCAACAGAATTACCCCTCCAGCAAGCATGATGGTCAAGGATCGCTCAGGAAATAAGTCGCCTGAAGCTACGAAATATGGAAGTGATAGTACACCCGCCATCGTGATGGCTCCCCTTACCCCTGTCAAGCCTGTTAAGACACTGACCTTAAGACTCGGCTTTGCTGATCCTTCCTTAGAAAGAATATATTCAAGCCCCATATAGCAATATGTCCAAATCATCCTTATCACCATGATGACAAATCCTATTGACAATATATAGCCGATAATGAGCCAATTGCTGATTGCCGGATTTTCCACTGTCTCCTTCATCGCAGAAGGAATGCTTAAACCAAGCAAAAGGAACACGACTCCATTCAAGACAAATAGGATAATGGACCACATATGCTCTGTCACCACTTGCTCATCGGCATTGCGGATTCCTGCCCTTTCCTTAATGCTCGAATGGATGATACCAGCAGCCACAACCGCTATCACACCGGATGCATGCAGGAAAGCCTCAGCCGCATAGTAAATGATAAAGGGTGTTACAAGCTGAAGAAGAGAATAGAAGGTTACGTCTACAATTCCTTGTCTTCGCAAAGACTTGCGCAAGCCAACGAGCAATAAGCCGACGATAATCCCAGAGACGGCACCAACTGTTACAACATACAGGAAATCAAGGGCTGCCTCATTTAAAGAAAAATACCCCGTAACGACTGCCGCCACCGCGTAGTTGAATGCAATCAGTCCTGAGGCATCATTAATTAGTGACTCTCCTCTGACAAGCCTCAATATAATTGGAGGCAAATAAATTCTTTCAGCAATGCCATTTACAGCTACCGGGTCAGTCGGAGAGAGAATAGCCGCAAGCGCAAAAGCCGCCGCAAGCGGGATCGAAGGAATAAGCCAATGAATGAAATACCCCCCGATGATGGTTGTAAGAAATACAAGAATGAACGCATTTGCCAAGATAGGCCACCTCATCTTCCAAAGTTCATCCCTTGGAAAGCGACGTCCATCATTAAATAGAAGCGGTGCAACAAATAAGAGTAAAAACCATTCCGTATCCAGTTCGAATGATATCTCCTCCACAAAAACGGCAAACAAAATTCCGAGCGCGATCTGCGTCAATGCGGTCGGAATCATCGGCAAATAATGACTTACAATATTTGAGACTAATAAAAGCACTAACAGAACAATAATCGATAATAATAAATCCATGTTTTTTTACCCTCAATCTATAACAACTCATTTCTTTAGCTTGCCACACACCACCTTTTACCATTCCTTTTTTTCCCTTCCAACAAACCATTTCCAGGCAATCATTTACAGCTGGTCAGGAAAATCCATTATCCAAAAAAAGAGCCCTGATGACTCTTGGTTAAGCAAGAATCTTCAGGGCTGACACCTTATCGTTCAAAAGCTTCATATACTTTAAGCTTTTTTCCTTTTACCGTTTTCTTCTTCATGGCGCTTAGGACATACGGCCCTTTCCCGTTCAAAATTTCAACAAATGTTGCCTGGTCTTCAATGGTGATGATGCCAATATCATCGGCTGTTACGCCATCGATTTTGGCAATCGTCCCTACAAAATCAACTGCACGAAGCTTCTTTTTCTTCCCGCCATTAAAGAAAAGCTTCATAATATCCTTGTTCAATTCCGCTCCCTTGTCTTCCTTCCATTCCGTTTGGAACATCTTGCGTTCAAACGACTCACGTGCCGCCGCCACAGCCGCCTCTGCCGGCGGTTCTAGCATCATAATCGTAACATCTGCATAACTTTGCGTTTCAACAAGGAGCTCCAACTCATGCGAGGAAATGAAGGATATCGCCTTGCCGCTTTTCCCTGCACGGCCCGTTCTTCCAGCTCGATGCACATACGCTTCCTTCTCAAGCGGAAAATCAAAATTGATTACATGGGATACCTCATCAATATCGATTCCGCGCGCTGCCACATCGGTTGCCACTAAATAGCGGAACTCTCCTCTCCTAAATTGGTTCATAACGTCGAAGCGGTCCTCCTGATACATGCCTCCATGAATCTTTCCGCAGGAATAATCCCAATCCGCCAATTGATCAAACAGACGGTCGACCTTCTCCTGTGTGCGGCAAAAAATAATGCAGCTGTCAGGCCCTTCCACTGTCGTCACATTTCTCAAAAGGGGCATCTTTTGCTCCTCCTCCGTGAGATAGCCTTCATGAATGATTCTTGGCTTCGTTACGGCCTTATCAGCAATTTGAATATATGAAGGATGATTTAAATAGGTTTCGCTCAATTGCTTTATATCCTCGCCATAAGTAGCTGAAAACAGCATGGTAACCCTTTTTTTCGGCAAGCTGTCAATAATTGCTTTTACTTGGTCGATAAAGCCCATATTAAGCATTTCATCCGCTTCATCAATGACCGCATACTGTATCTTGTCAACGGATAGTGTCCCTTTTTGGATATGGTCCAGCACTCTTCCCGGTGTACCCACAACGATATGGCATTTTTGGCTAAGCTCAAGCTTTTGCTTAGCAAAGGGCTGCTTCCCAAATATAGCTGCCGCCTTGATCCGTTTAAAGCGGCCAATATGGATAAGGTCCTCCTTCACCTGAGCTGCCAGTTCCCTTGTTGGAGTTAACACAAGCGCCTGAGGTTTATTCTCAAGCCAATCGGCATGCTGACAGAGCGGGATACCATAGGCAGCTGTCTTACCGCTTCCGGTGGAGGCTCTCACAACGACATCCTTATTTGAAAGCAAAAGGGGAATCACCTTCTGCTGAACCTCTGTCGGCTTTTCGTACCTCATGCTTTCTAATGCCCGCTCAATTGATTCTTCAAGCTGAAAATCTGTAAAACTGATGTTTTTCATTTTTCTTCCTCATTTTCATTTCTTATCTACCTTCTCAGTATCCGAGAACTTGTATGGTCTTATTATACCCGAAATTCGGCAAATTGCAGATGTGAGAGGCTTTAGGGAAAAGAACAAAGAGAAGTTTTATAGTAAGCCAGGTATCCTAGCTTGATGTCATTTATCTTATTTTCCTCATGAATGATTATTCATTCATATACTAGATTTATGATAAACTATTCTATATGTAAAAATATGGAGTTATTTCGAAGGGGGATTTCGAATTGTTTAAAGTGGAAACAAGCGTAAGAGAAAGCTATCACGCGGGGGTTGATTGTGGCTATGGGGTTATCACACTACCGGGGACAAAGATGAGCGTATATAGCTTCTACATAGACGGGCTCCTGATTGATACCGGTTCTCCGTTATTGCTTAACGATTACATCCCAATATTTATGAATAAACCCATTGATCAGGTCGTATTAACCCACTATCACGAAGACCATGCCGGCGGAGCCAAGTGGATTCAAGATCATCTCGGCAGCCCTATTTATATACATGAGTCAAGTGTTCAGACATGCAGGGAACCCTTTCATTATCCTGAATACCGCAAGCTTGCATGGGGTCAAACAGAATCCTTCCAGGCAAATCCGCTCCCGTCCTCCTTTTCTTCAAGGAATGAGACATGGGAAACCATTCACACACCAGGACACACAGAAGACCATGTCTCCTTTTACAATCATGACAGGAAAGCATTGTTCAGCGGAGACTTATATGTCCTGACACGCACAAAGGTCATTCTTGCGGAGGAAGATATTACACAAACGATGGCCTCCCTGAAAAAGTCGCTCGCTTATGATTTCGAGGCGGTTTATTGCAGCCATGCCGGCTACTTGCCAAATGGCCGCAAACGGCTGACAGATAAGCTTCATTATCTTGAGGAAGTGGAAGAGAAAGTCATCCGTCTGCATGAATCAGGTATGGAAGCTAAGTCCATCAATAAGGAGCTGTTCCCGAAGCAATATCCGATTACCATCGTCTCAGACGGAGAATGGGACTCCCATCATATCGTGACCTCCATTTTAAGAAAGCACCAGGCACTATGAGCCGGAACCCAACCAATGCGGTTCCTTCCCCTCATATTCAAAGGAAGGGAGCCATTAAAGCCATTAACCCTTGATAGCCAAAATAACCGCCAAATCCAAGCAATGACAGCCCCGAAATAATGGAGATGACTTTTAGGCTCCTGTCATTGAGGTAACGTCTAAAGCCTGTCGCAAGCATGGCAACAAAGACATCCCAACAGGTCAATCCAAGAAAAATCATAGAAGAATATAGAAGAATATCGACCGCCGCAGTGGCTGCAGCAGTCTTCGCAAGCACAGATCCATAAATGCCTATCCAGAACAGGATGGAAAGTGGGCTTGTAATAGACATAAGGAATCCGGTCCCAAAAGACTTCATCACAGACTCTTTCTGCCGGATATCGCTTAAAGTAATTGTCCCTGTCCTGGCTATCCCCTCCACTCCGGAATAGATCAGCACAAACCCGCCAAACAGCCAAAGAAAGATTTGTACAACCGGAATCTCGATGAAATGTACAAATCCAAGATAAACCATCAACATGAATATACCGTCAGCAAGCATCGAGCCGACTCCAACAAACCATGCGTGCCAGAATCCATTTTTTATGCCTTTATCAATCCGTGCAGAATTTACAGGCCCAATTGGCGCCGCCAAGGTAAGGCCTAAAAGGAAGTAACTGAATAAAATTTGTCCGCTCAAAGGATTCTTCACTCCAAGTCTTATGGCTTAGCTTGTACCAATTTATGAGTCAGGCCAGGAAACTATACCATGACTTTTATACTATTGAATCAAAAAGGACTCATTTAAAGAACAAAAGCTCTCTTATGAAGCAAATCTAAATTCGAAAAATGCTATCATTTAGGATGAAGCGTGCCAGCGATAGCCCATACTAAAAACAGGAAATGAAACAATCAGTCTAACAACGGCATAAAATTCAATGAATGAAGGAGATAAGGCAATGATAATCGTAACAACTGATACAATACCGGGAAAGACAATCGCCGAGACAAAGGGATTGGCTTCTGCCAGCATCGTCCAAAGCAGAAACATCGGAAAGGATATATTGTCTGGCTTGAAATCCATCGTTGGCGGAGAATTAGCCAGCTATACAGAGATGATTGAGGACAGTAAACGGGATGTGATCCGAAAGCTCGAGAACCAAGCCAAGGAAATGGGAGGCAATGCCATTATTGGATTCCGATTCTCTTACGCATCCGGACAAACGATTTCTGAATTAATTGGATATGGCACAGTCGTAGTTGTCCAATAATTAACATGGCTAAACCAAGCTTTTTCACGAGCAAGGGCAAAAATAGTAATGCAAATAATGAGCGAGATACCAAGCAGGAAATCGGATAGAAGCCCGGCAGTCAGCACCCTTCTGTTCCATGATCTGGGTCAGGATGTTTAGATTCCAAAAGAAAAAAAGACCTCCCACATAACTGGAAGGCGCTTAACTGTTTCAATTGACGATTGCCCAAACTCAATTAACATCAAACAGGCCTGATTTATATTTAAGCCAATCATCAATCTCACTTTTAATAAAAATTGTCTGATCCTCCAGTTGAACAAACGGAAGATGTTTCTCTAAATCACGGACTTCCCCGGAAGTCCTCTCCATCATATCCTCTTGCATAATTCCTTCAATCGTTTCTTCAGATACGGATAGATAATCAGCTAACTCTTCCATTGTCATAATAGCTTCATTGCTGGACGCTATAGCTGGCTTTTCAGCTGAATTCCTCTGGTCTATCCCTGTTTTAGATATTAAAATAGCTGAAGCAAAAATGGAAACAGCCAGAAGCAGAAAACCTGCTGCCACAAATAGCGAATAATTCTTTGTCATAGGTCACCCCCTTCGCCGCTAATATAAACTATATTCAAGAAACCGGTAAAAAGGATAAAAAACGCAGCAGAGGAGCTGCGTTTCTATGACTCTTATATCCGTGTTTTAATTCAAGAAATCGATTATCTATTAGATTGAAGCTGATACCGTAATACCGGCTTACGTGCTGCAAGTGCTTCATCAAGACGGCTGATAACCGTCGTATGCGGTGCTTCCTGTACAATTTCCGGCTGTTCCTGGGCTTCCTTTGCAATTTGAATCATGGCGTCGATAAAACCATCGAGTGTTTCTTTTGATTCGGTTTCTGTCGGCTCAATCATCATGCACTCCTCGACATTAAGCGGGAAGTAGATCGTTGGCGGATGATAGCCAAAATCAAGCAAACGCTTTGCGATATCCAGCGCACGCACACCAAGCTTTTTCTGTCTTCTGGCACTAAGGACGAATTCATGCTTGCAATGCTTATCATATGGGAGGTCATAATACTCAGCGAGCCTTCTCATCATATAATTGGCATTTAATACGGCATATTCCGTCACGGCCTTCAAGCCGTCAGGTCCCATGGAGCGAATATACGTATACGCCCTCACATTAATTCCGAAGTTTCCGTAATAAGGCTTCACGCGGCCGATGGATTGCGGACGATCATAATCAAGCTTGAATTCTTCGCCTTCCTTCACGACTAAAGGCTTCGGCAGGAATGGAATCAAATCCTTCTTCACGCCGACAGGACCAGAACCTGGACCGCCACCTCCATGTGGGCCTGTGAAGGTTTTATGCAGGTTAAGGTGGACGACGTCAAATCCCATATCCCCTGGACGAGCCTTTGACAGGACGGCATTTAAATTCGCCCCATCATAATAAAGCTTCCCGCCGACACCATGTATGATTTCAGCCATCTCTGTGATTTGTTCCTCAAACAACCCAAGCGTATTCGGGTTTGTCAGCATCAAGGCTGCCGTATCCGGGCCGACGACCTTCTTCAAGTCCTCAAGGTCTACCAAGCCGTCAGGGCCGGATTTCACCGTAACCGTCTGCAGACCGGCAACTGTCGCAGAGGCTGGATTCGTTCCATGGGCAGAATCCGGAACAATGACTTTCACACGGTCGAGGTCCCCATTCGCTTCATGGAAGGCGCGAATCATCATCAAACCGGTCCACTCACCATGGGCTCCTGCGGCCGGTTGGAGGGTTACCTCATCCATGCCGGTAATTTCCTTCAAATGCTGCTGCAGGTCATACATCAATTCAAGCGCTCCTTGCACCGTTCCAGCCTCCTGAAGCGGATGGACATGAGCAAATCCAGGGAAGCGGGCTACATTCTCATTGATTTTCGGATTATATTTCATCGTGCAGGAACCGAGCGGATAGAATCCGGAATCCACTCCATGGTTTCTGCGGGAGAGTGCAGTATAATGTCGCATAATATCGAGTTCAGATACCTCCGGGAGGTTCGGCTCTTCCTGGCGGATGAATTCCTCGGGCAGCAATTCAGAAAGGCTAGCCTCCGGGACATCCAATTCCGGCAGGGAATAACCAATCCGGCCTGGTTTTGTTAGTTCAAATATAAGTGGCTGATCCTGTTTATGCATGGAAATCCCCCAATTCTTTCGCAAATGTATCGATTTCTTCCCTCAAACGCTGCTCCGTCACTGCCACAAGCATATGACCCTTCAATTCAGGGTAATCTTTGCCAAGGTCATATCCGCCAATGATGCCTTTATCAAGCAGCATGCGATTGGCATCTGCGACAGAACCATTCAGCTTTAAGACAAATTCATTAAAGGAGGGCCCCTCAAAGGCAATTTCAAGTCCATTCGCTTTCAGCGCTTCCTTCGCGTAATACGCCTTCTGGATGTTTTGGGCAGCCATTTCCTTTACCCCTTGCTTGCCGAGCGCGGTCATCGCAACGGATGCAGCAAGAGCATTCAAAGCCTGGTTGGAGCAGATATTGGAGGTCGCCTTATCTCTTCTGATATGCTGTTCCCTTGCTTGAAGGGTAAGAACAAAGCCGCGCTTGCCCTCTTCATCGACGGTTTGGCCGACTAGACGTCCAGGTACCTTCCGCATCAATTTGGAGGTGACAGCAAAGTATCCGCAATGCGGTCCGCCAAAGGCTGCCGGGATGCCAAATGGCTGGGCATCACCAATCACGATATCGGCGCCAAATTTCCCGGGAGGCGTTAAAATGCCCAAAGAAAGCGGATTGCTTGAAACAATCATCATCGCCTTTTGTCCGTGAACCAGCTTCTCGACCTCGGCAAGGTTCTCGATACGGCCAAAGAAGTTTGGATACTGCACGATAAATCCAGCAGTGTCTCCATCCATCAGTTCAGCTAATTTCTCCAAGTCTGTCACGCCATCCTTACATGGCACCACTTCAAGGTCGATGTATTGCCCTTTTGCATAGGTTGCCAGAACGGCACGGGATTCTGGATGAACTGCCTCTGAAACTAGGAGTTTTTTGCGGCGAGTGGAGCCGGCAGCCAGCATCGCTGCCTCAGCAAGCGCCGTGCCTCCATCGTACATGGAGGAGTTCGCCACATCCATACCCGTTAATTCGCAAATCATCGTCTGAAATTCAAAGATGGCCTGCAATTCTCCTTGGGAAATCTCTGGCTGATAAGGTGTGTAGGCTGTATAAAATTCTGAACGGGAAATAACATGGTCGACAATGACCGGCATGTAATGATCATATACCCCAGCGCCAAGGAATGAGCTATAGCTTCTGAGGTCTGCGTTCTTCGCCGCTAAATCTGTCAATTCCTTTAATAGGGCTGATTCTGACTTCGCCGGCTTGATGTCATAATTCCCTTTGAATCGGACATCTGACGGGATATCAGAGAATAAGTCCTCAATTGAATCAACACCAATTGCTTGCAGCATTTCCTTTTGGTCTTCGGTTGTCATCGGTAAATAACGGTGATTCATTTCTGCACTCCTCCTGCTTGCGGACGTTTATAAAATGGGGTTTTGACTACTTTAGCCTTCAATTGCTTGCCTCGAATCTCAACGGTCACTTCCCCATCTATAACGGCATACTCACTCTTGATAAGTGCGAGCCCGACATTCTTCTTCAAGGTTGGGGATTGTGTGCCGGTTGTAACTTCTCCAATTTCCGCCCCATCGGCAAAGACAGGGTAGCCATGACGCGGAATACCGCGGTCAATCATCTCTAAGCCAACCAGCTTGCGAGGCGCTCCATTTTCCTTCTGGGCTTTTAGTGTTTCCCGGCCCATGAAGTCTCCTTTTTCCACTTTTACTGCAAAGCCAATGCCAGCTTCAATCGGAGTGATCTCACGAGAAAGCTCCTGCCCATAAAGAGGCAGCTTTGCCTCAAACCTTAGGGTATCACGCGCTCCAAGTCCGCATGGGACAAGTCCTACACGTTCTCCGGCTTGAAGCAATGCTTTCCACAGATTTACCGCATTCTCACTAGCACAATATAACTCAAAGCCATCCTCGCCTGTATAGCCGGTCCTTGAGATAAGCGCGCTTATACCAGCAACCTCCACATTTTCGTAAAAGCTGAAGAAACCAAGACTAGATAAGTCTGCATTCGGTACAAGGGGCTGCAGCACTTCCTCAGCAAATGGACCCTGCAAAGCAAGTAAAGCTACTTTTTCGGATATATCCTTCAGCTCTGCCTCTTCTGTTAAATGAGATTGAAGCCATTCGAAGTCCTTCTCGATGTTCGAAGCATTCACGACAAGGAGGTAATCATCCTCGTCCCTTTTATAAATAATCAAATCGTCAACCGTTCCGCCATCCTCATAGCACAAAGCTGTGTACTGGGCTTTCCCCGCTTTCAATTTGCTTACATCATTGGTGACCATTTTTTGAAGAAATGGCAGTGAACCAGTGCCTTTAACCGTAAATTCTCCCATATGAGAGACATCAAAAAGTCCTGCCTTAGTCCTTACTGCCTCATGCTCATGCTTGATTCCTGAGAACTGCACTGGCAGCTCCCAGCCGCCAAAGTCAATCGTCTTTCCTCCATATTCGCCATATACAGAAATCAGCGGCGTTTGCTTTAAATTCTCCATCCTCTACCTCCCAATGATTTTGCATCATTCCATCCCAATTGCATAAAAAAAGGGCAGAAGCCATCCCTAGTTTTTAGGAAATGGTCTCTGTCCTGATACCTGAAAGTTTACCGCAATTAAGCTTGCGTTTCCCCTTCGGTGGCTTTATCCAAATAGGATAAAACACTCTCCAGAGTTGCGTCCAGCAAGAGTTCCTTGTACCTGAGAGATTCACGATTCCTTCGCTTGCTCCTTCGGCGCCGCTCGAGCGGTCTCTCCCCTTGCCTTCATTCGCTTATATTTTTATGTAATTAGTTCATACTAAACATCATGCAAAGGGATTGGACTATTTTCAAAATAATCTAACAAGATAGTTATATCCTATCATCAACAGGAACATTGTGGCAAACATAAACCTCTCCTAATCAAGAGGATTTGCCAAAGCTTATTAAAAGGAAAGACGGGGTCAGCCATGAGCAATATTCCAGCTATTCATTTTGACGATGAGTGGGAAACTGAACTTGAAAATCGAATCAATGAGGATGGGCCATGGTCAAGCTATTCTCTTTTTCAGCTTGGCATTGAAGCAGAAAAGCATAATCTTATTCCAGATTTCACTGGCTTAATAGGACCGAAGCATTTATCTGGCTTCACGCCTCTGCCCCATCAGCTTGAAGCCGCCACAGAGGTCATTGAGCGCATGAATGGAAAAGCCATATTAGCCGATGAGGTAGGTCTCGGGAAAACCATTGAGGCAGGGCTTATATTAAAAGAATACATGATTCGAGGATTAGCACGAAAAATCCTCATCTTAGTACCCGCTTCATTGGTCTCCCAGTGGGGTACAGAATTAAATCAAAAATTTCATATCCCGGCATTGATATACCGAAAAGGCTATGGCTGGGACGGAGATATTATCATCACCTCCATTGATACTGCCAAACGGGATCCGCATCGATCAGCTATTTTGGAGCAATCCTATGATTTGGTGATAATCGATGAAGCTCATAAATTAAAAAACAATAAAACCAAAAACTATGAATTTGTCCAAAAAATCCAGAAGAAATTCTGCCTATTGCTGACTGCTACACCAATCCAGAATAAAATCGAGGAAATCTTCTACCTCGTATCCTTGCTGAAGCCGGGTCATCTTGGCAGTTACACAAGTTTCAATGAACGTTTCTCAGCGAAAAAGCGCTCACTGAAGGATGATGCTTATCTAAAAGAATTGGTGAATCGCGTCATGATTCGAAACAAAAGGCATGAAACAGGGATTGAATGGACGAGCAGGAAGGTAGAATCTGTCTTTATCGAGTTCTCCGAGAAAGAACGAGCCCTTTATGATGCGGTTGCCTCCTTCCGTGATGCGTTACCTGAGAAGCTAAACACTGGCTTCTCCTCCTTAATTCTTCAGCGTGAGGCCTGCAGCAGCCGTGAAGCTGTTTACTTCACGCTTCGCAATATGCTAGAGAAGTATCCGGATGCAAGCGAGGCATATAAACAGAAAATACATGAGCTGATTGGAAAAGTCGAAGAAGTGAACATGAATTCTAAGGCGGAGAAAGCCTTGGAGCTTATCAAAACCATTAATGATAAGGTCATCATCTTCACGGAATACAGAGCCACCCAGCTTTATTTGCAATGGTTCTTGAAGCAAAATGGCATAACATCTGTTCCCTTCCGCGGCGGATTCAAGCGCAGCAAGAAGGATTGGATGAGAGAGCTCTTCCAAAAACAGGCACAGGTTCTGATTGCAACAGAAGCAGGCGGTGAGGGAATTAACCTTCAATTTTGCCACCATATCATCAATTTTGACCTGCCATGGAACCCGATGCGGCTCGAACAGAGAATCGGCAGAATTCATCGTCTCGGCCAGACCGAGGATGTACGAATCTATAACTTTTCCGTCAAGGACACGGTTGAAGAGCATATCATGAAGATTCTTTATGAGAAAATCCAATTATTCGAACGAGTTGTCGGCGAGCTGGATGACATTTTGACAAAGCTTGATGTCAAAAACCTGGAGGACCATTTGACTGATATCCTCGCCAAATCAAAAACTGAGGGCGAAATGAAAATTAAGATGGATAATCTCGCTTCGATGATTGAGTTTGCGAAGCGGGTTAAAAAGGAGGCACCTGCTAGTGCAGCAAGCGGAGATTCATAAGTTTCTGAGTGAATTCTTTCAAGCCAATCATTGCGAAATCACAGAGGAAGGTCCAGGTCATCTTATCGTGCAATTGACGATTGAGATGGACAAAGAATTAATGAACCGGCCATTTTATTGGCATTATCTCGAAAAAACCGGCGGGGTTCCGAACCCGATGAGCCTGACACTCATCACGGACCAAAGCGCTGCACCAGAGGGGATAAAGGGGGATTTCATCCACTTTGGCTCCCCCCGGCTGCATCAAATCTTTGCCGTTTCCAGAAAGCTATCACGCCATATCCGGCTTTTTGAAAAAATCAATATCACAAACGGGCAGACCCCGTTATTCCCGTGGCTATGCCTGAATGTCAACATATCCTACGAATGTGATCGAAAAAAAGATCAATTCCATTCGCTTGGCCTGAATCTAATCAACGGAATGATTATGGAAGATTTCTTTGACACGATGCAGGCGATCTCCCTAACACCGAAGATATCTGACTATACATTTACCCTATCACCGATTATCCGCTACCAGAGCGGAATCGGACGCCTGAAAAATCATATACAGCTGAAAATTAACGATGATAACCATTCCTGGGCAGCTGATGCGCTGGAAAGATGGGAGAAGGATTTGGCCTTGCTGAATCATTTCTACGAGGACAAAATGGAAGAAGAAAGAGCTTCCTACGAGGCAGAGAAGGAAGCTCTAAAGCTCCAATATGAGCCGCGCATCCAGGTGAGCATTGTCAATGGAGGGTTATTTTATTTAACCAGTAACGCTATCTAGATAAGACGCTCAATCTAATCAAAGCAACAAAAAAAGCCCCTGAATGATTGTGGCAACCAAGTAGTTAGTTTTTCAGTCTAACTCTTGATATGCGGCAACAATCTTCAGCGGCTTTTCAATTTCGCTTAAAGAGCATTTCAATCCCTAATGGGATAACGCCAAACCAGAAGCTTATCGGCTGCCGTGTTCCCTTATGACTTTTCCTTTGCTCCTTGCGAATTTCCTTTGGCTGGTCCATGTAATTCAGCCATTCGACGGTTAAGTATTTTACATAATCATTCGTTTTCATCTACATCACCCATCCATCAGTTTCAACAGGTATGGGAGAATTTATACGTCGTATTCATCCAGGTGTGACAAAATCTCATGTACGATTTCATCTTTAGCCTTGCCGGTTGTATCAATACGCATATGAGCGGTCCCTTCATACAACTCCTTGCGCGCATCAAACAGTGTTTGTATGCGTTCCGCCATGTCTCCCCCTGTAAGTAGCGGCCTAGTCTTGTCAGAGTCTAGCCTTTTCAGAATCTCCTCTGTGCTCGCCTCAAGCCATATGATGATACCGTTCTTCTTCATATGAGCCCGATTCTCTTCCCGAAGTACGACACCGCCTCCGGTAGCAACGATATGGTTCTCAGCATGGAGCTGCCTGAGGGTTTGCTGCTCAATATCACGGAAGCCTTGCTCTCCTTCTTCCTCGAAAATTCGCGGTATGGATTTTCCCGCATACTGAACGATTGCTTCATCACAGTCTGTCACTGGTACGTTTAAATGCTCGCCTAATGCATGGCTGATTGTTGTCTTGCCTGTACCCATAAATCCGATTAAATAGATTGCCTTCATTTATCTGGCTCCTTATAAGTTCTCCGACATGTTTACAACCTTCTGCTTGGCAGCAGAGTACGTAATTGAGCTTTCACGCACTGTCTGATCGGTAGAAATCTTTAATATGATTTGGTATACACGGTCTCCCCGCGGGATGATCTCATACTTTATTGTCCCATTATAATAGAGCCATTCGCCATTTGTCTCCCTCGAAAGCCCTCCATCAGCTAAACGTATCGCCTCTTTTGTGCCAGTATTGAGCAAAAACGAGCTTCGAAGTCCATTCATCTGAAGAGCATGATAATTGCTGTCATTCTTGAATGAACTCGCCGCTATCAAACAAATGACAAAGATTACCGTAAAGAAAACCAAGGAGATTGGCAAGAACATCCCCCGCTCTTCATATAGAAGGCTCGTATAGGTAGCGTTTATAGATTTTTTTCTCAAATTGTCCGCCATTCTGCATTTGAACTGTGACAGTCAGTTCATCGCCATTGATTTGAAAGGCATAATCCTTCACATTTTGGAGAATAACCTCATGTCCTTCACGGCCAACTCGCCGTCGAATGATTTCTCCATAAGGCTCAAAGGTGACCTGCCCTGCTGCTGACTGCAGGGAAAGAATCTTGGAATTTAGGACGTTCCATGCACTTGCCTGCTGAATTTCAAGGTCGAGCTGCCTGATGAAAACATTCCATTCCATCCTATCAATCGAAGCCTCTTCAATCTCATTCCACTTATTAACAGAAATAAGGGTGGAGGTCATGAAAAAGGCAAGAAGCGAGAATAATCCCACGGCAAAGAGGACTTCGAGCATCGTAAACCCCTCATCTTGGGGGAACTTTCTCGCAAAAAGACTTTGTCTCCTTGCCCGCGGCCGGATAGTCCACACAGTATGCATCCTCCTTTAGATGATAACGGAATACATCTCCATTTAATCCATACTCTCCAGTAAAAAGAGGCTCTCCCATGTATTGAAAGGCATGGAGGGCTTCAAACAAACGGCTAAGAGCCTCTTCTTCCATGCTAAAATCCTGTTTTTGAATGATCAGTCCTGTATAAAGGGGCAAAAGGAAGCCCGCTGCCAGTATTATAATGGAGAACGAAACGAGCCCATCCAGCATCGCAAAGCCATTTGCCTTACGTTTCTGCGAAATAAAACCTCCCCCTCCCGAGTTGGAAAATCAATTTATAAATAGGGCTGTTCGCTTCATTAGTGAGATAAACAGTCATTGGATTTTGGATATTTCCTAGAAGGGTGTACGTAATGGTGAGAGTTCCCTGGCTTCTAAACCTCAACGTATGAGGCTGATAGGAGGTAAAGAGCGTCCCATAACCGTTTGCGACACTAGTGTACGTATTATCGTTTGTTTGGATTCGAACTGAAACACTCTTCCGTTTCTCCATCGCAAACATTTGAGCATAATATAGATCCTTCTCCATTTGGCGAATAAAGACTTGCTGCTCATACACATCAAGGAGTTTAACTGCCACAATATTCCCGGCAGCCAGCATGATAGACAAGCAGCCGAGCACAAAGATAGCCTCCAGCAGCGTAAACCCGCGCTCA
The DNA here is from genome assembly GCF_002946355.1 of Pradoshia eiseniae. NCBI lineage: Bacteria > Bacillati > Bacillota > Bacilli > Caryophanales > Bacillaceae > Pradoshia > Pradoshia eiseniae. The sequence continues at coordinate 221,023 of NZ_PKOZ01000001.1, read as the reverse complement.
TTACGCATCATGCTTAGCTCGAAGCTTCATCTACACTGCCATCAGCATTAATAACAATTTCATTGCCGCCTGGGCAGGAAGCCCCATCCTTGATATATCCCCCGCTAATTAATTCCTCCTTTGACGGCGTTTTATTCTCTTTCAATTTATAGGATTGAATTTGGCCTTCCACCATCTTAATGTAGGCCTCACACCCCTTCTTATTGACGGCCTCCTGGTTCTTGATAATACTTGGGACCGTTATAATCAAGAGCACGGAAATGACGAGCATGACAATCATCATCTCAATTAAGGTAAACCCGCGTTCATTCAAGATTTTTCTCCATTTATTCATGATACACCCACCTCTCATATGGAATTCATTAAAGAAATCATCGGCATCAGGATTGCCAGGTACAACAGTATGACTAATAAAGCAACTAGGCCAAACATAAGCGGCTGGATTACCTTCAGTGCTTTTTCGGTCATTCCCTCTATCTCCTTCAAAACTAACCGGCTATAATACAACAGCTCTTCCCCCAAGAGCCCATTTTTCTGGCCATGGCTAATGATGCGAACAAAATCATCCTTAAATACCGGGATATCTTGAGAAATATGTTCAAGCGTATCTCCCGCCTTTAACCGTTCCATCATTTGTCCGGTTAATTCTCTGACAAGCAATTTCGGATCCTGACTCTTCATAAAGTCAAGCGCGTCCAGCACAGAAAGTCCGCCTTGAAGAAGAGAACCAAGCTGAATCGAGAAATAGTAGGTAATGGATAAACGACGGTAACGACGAATATAAGGTATCTTCACAAAAAGGATTTCCCTTTTCAATTGTGGGAGTTTCTTAAGGTAATAATGATGGATGACAGAGAGAAGCAAGAAGACTAGCGCAAGCAAAACCGGGGAAAAACGAACAAGATGGGATATGAATCCGGCCACTTCCATAAATGGATTTGAACCAAGACCGTAATCATCATACATTTGAGAAAATCGTGGAAAAAGATAGGTTGTAAATAATTGAAGCAGACCAAAGGTGAATAAAAAGAGAAATACTGGATATATCAATAGATTTTTAAGCTTGGTGCGATCCTCGCACTTCTTTTGCCAAATGCGGCCTGCCTCCTTCAATGTCGATGACAATTGGCCATTCTGTTCACCATAGGATACGAGCCCAACGAGCTCTTGTTCAAACGACAGCCATTCAAGGAAATCCCGAAAGGAATGGCCCTCTTTTAAAAGTACCAATGAGCCCTTGATATCTTCCTGATGATTCATCTTGCTGTGCAGCATGGAAAATTCAATGCCCTCATACAAGCTGAAGCCATTATCCAGTAAATCTCCCAGCTCTGCCAGAAACCGTGCTTGTTCGCGCCCCTTCCAGCGGCGGCTCCGTTCAAATTTCATGAACCCACCTCTCATATTCTTTCTCTCTCACAAACCCGTAAGCGACAGCACGGCCAATGATGGAAGGAAGATCCTTATAGCCTAAATCTGGATTCTTCCCTTCAATTGAATCCCATATCTTAGCGAGCTCTGTTCCATAAATTAGCTCATGTACGCTTACACGATCCCTGTCCCTTTTCATTAAACAATACGGTGAGCAATCCCCTTCACAATAGGGACAATCTAATTCTAGTAATCGCTGCGACGTAACAGCCAATAGCGTTTGCTTCACCTCTTCCTGATCAACACCAAATTCAAGCAGACGCCTCACGGCACCTATCCCATCCTTTGCATGCATGGTACTTAAGATGAGATGACCTGTCAAAGCTGCCCGCACAGCAATCCTTGCCGTTTCTGCATCCCTGATCTCACCAATCATAATAATATCTGGATCGTGGCGCAGGGCAGCCTTCAATCCAATGGAGTAGCTGATTCCTGCTTTCTCATTTATTTGTACTTGTATCGCGTCATCTGACTGATGCTCAATTGGATCTTCAAGTGTGATGATATTCCTGTTGATAGCGGTTTTTGCGTGATGGAGCATAGAATAGAGGGTCGTCGTTTTACCGCTCCCAGTCGGTCCGCAAATTAACAGCAAACCATGAGAGTGACGGAGCATAGAAATGAGGGTAGCCGATGTTTTTGGGAATAGAGAGATTTCATCAATAGGAAGTGTTTGCAGATTGGGAATAATACGGATGACGAGGGATTCAGCATGGGGAGTCGGAAGCGTGGAAAGACGAAGTCCAATCCATTTCTTTGATATAAACATTGTTAATGCTCCGGATTGAGGACGCCTTTTCTCACCAATGTCCATCCCGGCCATAAACTTAAAATGTGAGACTAAACGTTCTGCCCGCTCCTTTTGATAGCTCCCGCCAGGAAACAGACGATTGTGGATGCGGTAATAAAGATGTGTTTCCTTTCTGCTCGGGACAATATGAATATCTGACGCCTTAAAAGAAACAGCCTCACTCACTACCTTATCCGCCAAATGGTCGATTGATAGCAACTATTTTTTCACCTCCTTTTTTGTTGTATATAGTTATTAGACATTATTTGGCAGAATCCTTCTTTTTTATATTTATTTTTTCCGAAAGAAATATGTGAAACGATGAGCAAAAGTCACATGATTGCCAAAAATACGTCAAAATCATAAAACACCTATGTACTATAATTAAAGTAACAATATGGATTGCGGGGTGGACAGAATGGAAGAAACATTAAAGGTCGCAAACATCTTATCAGATCCAACCAGGTATTATATTTATCAATATATTACGAGGCGCCACAAGGATGTATCAGTCGTAGAGGTCGCCGAAGTTTTTGATATTCATCCGAATGTCGCTCGGCTGCATCTATCAAAGCTCGAGGAAGGGCATATGTTAGTCTCCGCTACACGAAAAACAGGAAAGGGCGGACGTCCCTCCCGGTTATATCGGCTTTCTGACGAGGTCATCGAGCTCAGTTTTCCAAATCGTGATTATCAAACACTTGCCAGAATGGCCATCGAAACGATGCTGTCAATGGGCGACGCTGGCAGCGAGGCTCTCTTTAAGACGGGCGAGAAATATGGAAGAGACCTGGCATATGAATATGCCAAACAAATTGATGAAGAACCTAAAAATCTATCATTTGACCATAAGCTCGCAATTTTGAAGGAGGTTTCTGAAAAGGCCGGCTTTTCACCTGAATTCGTGATTCCAGCACACCAGGCGAACGTCCAGTTCAAGGTATTCAACTGCCCGTTCAAAGAAATCGCCTCAGAGCATCAGGAAGCTGTATGCGGAGCTCACCATGCCTTTATCCGCGGTATGTTCAATGCATTATTCGAGTCCATTGAGCTGCATGCCGAGGACAATATTATCAGCGGATGCCCTGCTTGTGTTTATCGGGTTCAAATGGCTCATTAGCTGGTTAATTCATCCCCTGAATATTATGATAGTTTACAATCTTTAACAATATCCTTATAATGTATTTGATGGACTTTATTAGGGGATGGGAGGTTTGCAAATGGACAGAATGTTCAGGGTTTGCGGGTTTTGGACTGGAATTATGGCTGTGATGTTCTATTTAGGTGATATGTATACAACATCACTTCTTTTCGTCGGCCAAACCGTATTCTTTGTGATATTGGGGTATTTGAAATTATCTGAGAGAATGTATTTATACGTATTTGGTGCATATTTAACCGTGTTCTTTGCAGGATTCACTTATTGGACAGTGTTTATGATGACTCCTGGTGCAGCACATTAATAAAGGACAGGAAAAGGCCCTCAAGATTCAATCTCGAGGGCCTTTTTCATTTTATTGGCAATTATATGCCAATCTTATCGTTCCTTTTCTTCCGTTATGCGATAATTTAACTTTTCCGTTAATCCAATTAAAGCTGGAAGCAGGATGGGCAGCATGACGAAGCTGAGCAAAAGAAGACCGATAATCACGGTAATAGCTATTTCCATCAAGCTTATTACTCCTGAAGGGATTAAAGCAGCGAATGTTCCAGCCAGGATTACTACTGCCGAAATGACAACCCCGCCTATACTTTTCGCCGCAGCAATGATTGCCTCTGAAGATTTCCATTGCATTTCACGATAACGCATCATGATGAAAATACTATAATCAACACCTAGAGACACAATCATAATGAAACTGAAGAATGGCACACTCCATCCTAACTCATTCACACCCAGCGCATTTGTGCTGACCCATTCGCTCATTCCAAGCGTTACGTAATACGTTAAAAGCAAGATACCAACAATAAACACTGGATTCCAGAAAGAGCGCGTGATGAACATGAGAACTATCGCAATACCGATTAACATGATAGTGGCAGTGCGTGCGAAATCTCCATCCGCCATTTTCTCCAAGTCGACATTTTGAGACGTTTTTCCTCCGATGGCTACATCCGCAGCTGATAGATGACTAGTTTCTATCTCTGCCGCCACTTTTCCTTTCATCTCTTTGATAATATCCATTGCTTCCTTTGAATATGGATTTACTTCTAAAATGATATTCATCATCATGGTTTTGCGATCATCTGACATGTACATATCCAAGGATTCCTTGAACTCATCTCCGTTAAGAACTTCCTCTGGAATAAAGAACTTATCCGATACGTTTGATTGGCTAAGACCACTTAAATAACTCTCTGCCGCTGATAAACCATTGCTGATTTCACTTAATCCATTTGTACTCTTAGCAAGGCCGTCTTGTAATGCTTCCATTTGGCCCGTTAAATCGTTGAGTCCAGAAAGAAGCTGCGTTTGACCATCATTGATTTGGCTAAGCCCCTTTTCTAATTCTGGCGTTTTTCCTGCTAACTGATTAGACCCATCTGCTGCTTGCTGCAAGCCTGCAGCCAACTCAGAGGAACCATTCTGCAATTCAGAAACGCCGCTTTCCAGTAAGGCAAATCCGTCGTTCACTTCTGCAAAAGAGCTGTTGGCTTCCGCAAATGAGCTCATAGCTGCTTCATACTGTGGCGTCAATTCCGTTAAACGAGCGGACAGTTCTTCTAACTGCTGTCGACCTTCTTTCGCAATGGCTAAAGATGTTTGAATATCAGCCTCACTTGCCAATTCGGGTTTCGTCCCGATTAAATTAGTTAAGGAAGCCTCAATTTGGGCATACCCTTGTTTTGCCCCATCAATCGCTGAAGTGATGCTATTAAAATAGGCAGTGAATGAGCTTAAGCCATTCTCAAGCTGGGAATATCCTTCCTCTAATTGGCTCATCGCCACAGACATGGCAGAAAGATTATCATTCACCGAAGTTAGTCCCTCTTCAATCCCTTGGGCTCCTTCAGCAGAAGCTTTTACACCTGCCGAGAGGTCATTGACGGCAATGTTTAATGCTGACGCTCCATCCTTTAACTCGTTGGTGCCATCAATCAGGCTTTGAACATTAGAAAGCCCACCTAAGTCTGCCTGCCCCAATTGTTCCTCTGCAGAAGACAATCCATTATTAATTTCTCCAACACCCTTATCTGCTTCTCCTAATCCATTATTCAATGTATCTGTCTGATCATTGAGATAGAGATCATCAATCTTTTCTGCAGCAGGACGAGTTACTGAATAAACTTTGGAAATACCTTCCACATTCTCAATCGTTTCTGTTAATTCATCAATTGCCTGCAATGCCTCGGCGTTATCAAGCGCTTCAGCACTGTTCAAGATCAATTTAGCAGGTGATGAAAAACCGGGAGCAAAATGCTCCTCAATCACTTGAATTCCTTGCTTGGACGCATAGGAATCATCCACTTCCTGCAAATCGTTATAACTGAGCACATTGCTGTATTTGAAAATAAATGGCACAGATAAAATCAGGACAAACAAAATGGCCACTACAGGTCTTAATACAGATACACTAGATAAATAACCCCATAATTTATTCGTCGAATGACCTTCAAAACGCTTGCTTGGCCAGAACATTTTCTTTCCAAGTACGGCCATGAAGAAAGGATTCATTGTTACAAGCGCTAGAACCAGAACAAGAACACCGATGGCGACTGCTGAACTTGCACGATAAAGCTGAAATTCAGCTAATATAAGTGCTATAAACCCGATGAAGACAGCTATTCCGCTATAGACGACGGTTCTTCCAGCTGTTTTATAGGTATTTTTTATAGAAGAGAGAACATCTCCTCCCTGCCCTAATTCTTCTTTAAAACGAGTAAAAAGCAAGATATTATAATCCGTACCAATCCCAAATAATATAACGACCAGAAATACTTGCGTAAAGTTTGAGAAAGGATAATCAAAATGGTCAACCAGCTGTGAGATAAGGCCTAAGGATACTAAATAAGAAACACCCACAGATAACAGGGAGACCACTGGCACGATAGGAGATTTAAACACAAGAATCAGAATGACCAAGATGAATACAATGGAAATGGCTTCTGTTTTCTTAATCCCATCTTGGGTCGATTGAATGAAATCCTCAACGACCAATTCATTGCCAGTTAAGTAACTGTCCACCCCATCAAGTTCAATCATTTCATACAATTGATTAGCTACTTCTGTAATGGTTCCTTGATTTTGATTTATGTATATTTGCGTCAGAATCGTTGTCCCGTCTTCTGAGACAAGCTGACCTTCAACTTCTTCATTGTCCATATGCGTGACCATATCTGTAATGCCTAATGAAGAGTGTTTTTGGGTGAGCCGGTTAATTACTTGCTCAATCTGAACTATCTGGGATTTTGAGAGAGCTTTATCATGACCGCTATTAAAAACAGCAATAATTTCGTAACGTTCACCCTCGTTCCCGTCCATTTCATCCATCATTTCATTCGCTATATTACTTTCAAAATGATCTGGTATAGTTATTTGGCCTTTATCACGGACAAGCTGGTCTAAATTTGGCATCATCACCAAGAGTAATATTGTAATAGCCGTCCAGAATGCAACTGAAGCCGTACGCCAATTGACAAATCTTTTCACTTTGTTCTCTCCTTTTATGCACGGAATGAACATTCATTCCTCTTGCTGTGAGCGGACTATGCCGCTAATAACATGCTGTTCATCTCTCAATGTATTTTAATCGCATTCCAGCAGCAGTCCACCAAACTTTCCAGTAAATGCGGACTCTCTTCAATTAATCCTGCATGGATTAATTTGAATAAATGAGAGAATGCCCCGTAGATGATTGAGATTAATGCATCTGATGGTAAATCCTGAATAACACCTGACTTTTTCCCTTCTTCAATAAATGATGTTAGAAAATCAAGATATTCACCCAACAACTTTTTACTCTTATCATCCAAATAATATCCTGTACAGTGTGTATCGAAAAAGTTTAGCTGTTCAGGTTTGGCTTTTGCAAAAGTAATCATTTGATTAAAGAGCAAATAAAATTTCTCTTTTAAGTTCATAGTCGCAGTCAGGTCAACTTTTTTCATGCTCTCTGAAAAATCTAGCAAACACTCTTGAAACAGAATATTGACCATATATTCCTTATTCTCGAAATAACGGTAGATTGTACCAGCGCCGACATTAGCTCGCTCTGCTATCATCGGAATCGTCGTTCCGTCATAGCCTCTTTCCGAAAAAAGAATGAGTGCTGCAGATAAAATATCTTCACGTTTATTTGGACTAGCCATTGATAACCTCCTCCGGAATGAATATTCATTCCTATCTTAAAAAAGAAATTAGGACAAGTCAATGCCCGAATTCAATTTATCGTATGTTCTTGGACTGCCACAATACCCGAAAATAATCACTGATTGACTCCCCCATAATCAGTTGGCGAATTTGCCGGTTATGCTTGGAGGCTTGTGAAAAAGGATCTGAATCGGCGTGAGGAATGAGCTCTTCTAGGATGCCCCCCTCAATCAGAAATTCCGCCTGGCCGCCCCAAAACTCTTCGCGGCAGCCCATTTGTGCTCCCCGACCTCTCAAAAGACCAAAGGGAACAGTAAACGTGATATCCGCCTCTCCAGGAGCGTCTAAAATCGATTCTAATAACTGATGATTTCGGTATGCCCTAAGGGTCCCTTCTTTCCGGATTGGACTAAACCATTCATCTCGATCCATGCCATAATCAATCGTTAGCAGATATCCACGCCTTAGTTTTTCAATGATTGTCTCATAGGCTTCCATCATTTGAAGCGGAACCTCGATTCGATTCATATAAGAAGGAACATCCCATTCTTGGATGAGCTGCCTGCTGGCTACATCACTGATATCCCTGACCGTTTCTTTCAACTCATCACCGGCAAAGGTAATGCCGGCTTCCTTCCACTCCCCGTCCTGTTTCACAGCCACATCGACTGGAAAGGCATCAAAGAACTCGTTCGAAAAAATAATGCCTTCAATGGAGGGAAGGTACTCTAGAGCAGAAAGAATCTGTACCCTTGAGTCATGACTGGTGAGATGCTTGATGCTCTTTTGATGATAAGGGCTCGCTTCAATAACATAGTATACGAGTCCCCTAGAGAATTCTTTATCTTCCTCGGCAAAGCCCTTTAGCACATTGAAAGCCATTTGGCCGCCCCCGCCGCCAAGCTCGCAAATGACTGGCGGAAGCCCTGCCTTCTTCAGGCTGCGGCATAACCATTTCCCGAGAAATTTTCCAAATACAGGCGCCATTGCGGGAGTTGTATAAAAATCACCCTCACGCCCAATTTTTGTTTGCTCTCGCATATAATATCCCCCTTTGGGATGATAGAGAGCCAATTCAATATACTGATGATAGGGCATAAACGCTTCAGGATTCTGCCGAATCTTCTCCAAAATCATCTCCTTCATTGTATCCCCCTCATGACAAGTCTTTTATAAAAAAGCCCTTACTAGTAAAGGGCTCATAAATTTTCATATCCTATTGCAAAAATGGGTTATGGTTCATCTCATCTTCAAGGATTGTTTCCGGTCCGTGACCCGAGAGACAAAGCGTATCTGATGGCAGCTTCATAAGCTTGGTCTTAATGCTGCTCAATAGCTGTTCATGAGAGCCGCCTGGCAAGTCAGTGCGGCCAATGCTTCCGCGGAATAAGGCATCCCCTGAGAAAACAATTCTCTCATCCCTATCATAAAATGAGATGCTTCCAGGTGAATGACCTGGTGTGTGAAGTATCTCAAATGTGAAGCCGCCGATTTCCATCATGCCTTCTTCTGTAATCAGCTCATCTGCTTCCTTCGCTTGAATCGGCCCCATTTGGAAATATTGCGAACCATTCAAGGCAGGATTACTGAGCCAATCCGCTTCTTTCTTATGAAGATATACAGGTATATCAAAGGTTTCCCTAACAGCATCCACTGCTCCAATATGATCAAAATGGGCATGGGTCAGCAAGATTGCTGCCGGTTTCCATCCTTTATCGCGGATAATGCCGATTAGCTTCTGTGCTTCCTCACCAGGATCAAAAATCAAGCATTCTCCATTTTCTTTTGCATATAAATAGCAATTTGTTTGCAGAGGGCCAAGCGGCACTCGTTTCCATATTTTTTTCAATGTATATTTTTCCTCCTATACATGCATTTCTCTTCTCCCTATTGTACACAACCCGCCGCTATCGTTAAAGCCTTTCAGAGTCACACAAGCAACCTCTCGACAAATGATACCAAAACCATTAAAATATGGTAGAATGCTATTTTTTGTTAATTATTTCAGGCATTTCATTATTTCCAAAGGGGGAAATAAAAAATGGGACTAGTGATTATCTTTGGTTTAGCCGCGATTTTGGGCATCTTCGCCTTGATCAGTGCATTTAAAAACAAGAACTTTCTCGGCGTCTTATTTGCCCTCGGGACTGTAGCTGTATTTGGCTGGTTCTCCGTGATGACCGTACTGAATAACGGCTACCCTACCGGACATTAATCCGTAAAAGAGGAATCGGACATTTAGTCTGATTCCTCTTTTACATAATTTCAGCCTGTGAAAATTTCTCGATTGTCTTTTCTCTTAAATCAATTATAGAATCTAGCAAATGGCCATATAAGCAATACGTTCCGTCCGCATTGCATGCAATCGGCTCATTATTAATCCGGTCAATTATTCTCTCACGCTCATTTGACCGTAAATCCCACTTGAATAGCTCAAAGAGTGATGAAGCCTCCCCGGTGAGCGGCGCAAGGATAAAGATACTGTCGCTATCCTCTGGCACATCCATATAAGGCATCAAATATTCCTCTTCATGCGCGATTGCGGGTATCTCGATTTCCTGTACTGGTCTTCCAAAATCACCATCTGTATAGACCTTAAGTATCATGGAGGACTTCCCTTCATTCACCGTAGCGATGATTGTCTTTCCATATTTGCTAAAGACCCCCACCGCATCTTCATGAATGACCTTATCCTCTTCCATCTCCAAGTCATATTGATGAACAGTCTCTCCCGTTTCGGTGGCATCTCCAATATAGGCAATATATTCGTCATCAATCCATTGGATGAACGGTTTTGGTAAGCTCAACTGTGTTTCTTCTGTTGTTTCGGCATTGATGAGCAGACTGTCATAGCTCCAATCCTCCTTCAGTGCCATCACTAACAACCGCTCCTGATAGTCTATCGTATTGTCCCACTCAAACAGCACATAGGAGGATATAACCTCTCGGCTCAGCACCTTCTTACCGTCACGGCTGATGATAAGCAGTGTGGCAGAATCGGATTTGTTAGAGTGCGTGATGGCCACATACTCGCCACTTGTGCTGGCATCAGCAGACATAATGGCATCCGAAGTACGAAAAAGCTCAGTCGGCTCTTTTTCATTGAATTGATGGAGATATACGGCTTGTCCCTCATCGTCTTGCTCTATAGTGAGGATCTCATCCTGAGAAAGCCAGCCCGCTGTTTCAATTAATTCTTCTTCAGTCACCTTCATTAATGGCTTATTATCCCTCTCCCTAGTATCGACGGTATCAATATGATTCTTTTCATCCTTTGTACAGGAAACTAGCAGAAAACTTGTCAAAAGGAAGAGGATAATGCTACAAATGCGAATAATTCGGTCATAAGACGGTCCATATTTTCCCTCTTTCACTCTTCCCTCTCCTCATATATATATCATTTATTTACCTAGTAGCAATGAGAGAACTCTCCTCGCTCCCGTTTATTAATCTATTCTAATTTAATTATAAATACATCGACGCATTCAACAAATGCTTCGTCTCCTCATAAATAGCTTTGAATTGAGATAAGGGCAGCGGGTTGACCCCCTTGCCGAGTTCAAGGGTAAAGCCCGGTCTCTTGTATTCTTGAATGAACCAATCCTTAAAGCCTGCATGGCTGTCTACATACTGGACGGGGGCATAGGTGGTTTTCTGAGCAAACTCTCTTGCCATAATAGCAGACAGCTGCGGCTCATCGCCATTATACCCCCAGTAAAATTCATGTCCTTGTGTATGTAAAGCAATCACCCGATCAAAATCCTCTCTTCTCACAAGCTCTGCCAGCGCAATCGCTTCTTTCTGTGTAAGAGGCCTCTCTCCTGGATAATCCCTTGGGCCTGGTCCCGCAGGGTATCTCTCTTTCATCCTATCCCAATTTGCGGGGAATTGCCGGTTTAAGTCGACTCCTGTAATATCAGCCTTCCAGCCATGGTAATCGTCATTCCCATTATTCATATCCAAACAAGAGCTCGCAATCTCTTTAGGAGGCCCATCAATGACAAGGTCCACTCCATCAGGGTTAGCCATCCCGACTATCGATAAATCACATTCTTGAAATAATTCCAGGGCGCTGCAATGCCCTATTCTCATTCCGTTCGTGAGAGCCACAAGGTATTCATTAAACCATTCCATTAATACAAGGCTTGTGATCCATTCATTGGCATGAAGAGAGGCGTTCATATGAACCTTCTTTTTCCCGATTCCGACACGTATCTCCATGATTTCTTTTCCAAGGGCAGAGCTTCCGATTTTGTTCACTTTCATAAAGGGGAAAATCGTTTGTAAAACGTCAATATCATTCATATATTTGGCTGAGGGATACGGTTCGGCCGTATCGACAATTCGATGCTTTATCTTAACCGGGACCTTAACTATACTGCCCGGAAGGTTTCGTTGATTTTGATTAATGAATTGGATACGCTCTCTATAGAGAGGGGGCAGAACTTCTTCCTTTGGCATCCGTTCCATTCTTGTCCAATATCCCGGGATGATAATCTCATCACCTGGAGATAGCTGATTGCTTGCGATATGCGGGTTACTCTCGACCAAGACTGAGATTGGGAGAGTAAACAGCACAGCAATTCTTGATAATAGTTCTTCTTCATTAATAATTACTTTCACATCACCACTCCCCTTTCTCCACCATGATATGAATAACCGGCAGGAAAAAGAAGATACAATGAAAAAGTCTCCTCTTTATCCTAACAGGTAATCAGGAGTTTGGACATAAAATTATTTCATTTTTTTCCAACAAAACCATTCACTAAAGACCCACCTTTTACAACAAAAAAACTGCCCCATACCGATTGGGCAGTCTCGTTAATCATTATCATAAAACCGGAGCAGATCGCCATAGATGATTCGGTCAGAGTAATCAAGCTCCATCTTCGCTTTCTCTGCATAAAGCTCACAGTCGCTATTGTCAATCGGGTTTTCTGTCACCTTGCTGTAGCAGGTTTCTTTCGTGTATACAATATCATCAGTAATAAAGCTTCCATCCCGAAGAATGGCCATATTCTCCCGGCTTGGCGAGAATAGGTCCTCACCGAATTGAATATGGTCTGATGTATCAATTCCGAGCAGATGCAGAACTGTTGGCCTAAGGTCAATTTGGGCGGCAACACTTGATATGGTCTGCCCCTCCTTTTGGCCCGGCAGGTGAATGATCAGCGGTACGCGCTGTAATTGTGTCGATTGGAAAGGGGTGAGATCGGTTCCTAAATACTCAGCCATCTCGGCATTATGGTTTTCTGATATGCCATAGTGGTCCCCATATAGGACAATAACGGTTCTGTCATATAAACCGGATTCCTTCAAATCCTGAACGAATAGCTTTAGGGCTTCATCCATATAGCGAACGGCAGGAAAATAACGGTTTAATGTTCTGCTGTCCGAATCATATAAGTCAACCATCATATCCTCATCATCAAGCGTGAATGGAAAATGATTGGTCAGCGTGATGAATTTAGCATAAAAGGGCTCTGGGAGACTTTTAAGCATCGGCATAGATTGTTTAAAAAAATCGATATCCTTTAGTCCCCAATTAACGGAATTTTCTTCATTGACCGTATAGGAAGAGACATCAAAGAACTCATCGTAACCAAAGTTATCATACATGATATCCCGGTTCCAGAAGGTTCGATCGTTTGCATGGAAGACGGCGGAATAATATCCTTCATTCTTCAAAATCCTTGGTGTAGCCCTGAAGGTGTTTTGGGAATTCGTGAAATACACCGCCCCCCTCCCAATAGGGTATAAGGAATTTTCGGTAATGAATTCGGCATCGGAGGTTTTTCCCTGACCGGTTTGATGATAAAAATTATCAAAATAATAGCTTTCCTTAATGAAGTCATTTAGAAAAGGAGTTACAGCTTGTCCGTTAATGGTTGAACCAATTGGAAAGGTCTGCAATGATTCCATCGATATATAGATGACATTCCTCCCCTTATAGCGGCCAAAAAGCTCTTTATCAGGCTCCGTTTGCTTAGAGTGCACATAATTTTCTATATCAACGAGCTTTCGACCATCAGCGAACGCTCGCTGGGCTGAGGATTTTGTCTGCAAAAGCACATCATATATATGGTACTGATAGGTCCCGATATTTTTGACGAGGATTTCCCTGTCAAACGTTCTCGTTAACAGCTGCGGACGCTCTGCTTCAGAAATAGCAAAATTAAAAAAGGTGATGGCAAACGCCAATAAATAATACACACGTTTGCTTCCTGTCGTATATGACTCATTCTCTTTTAGAAAAGGAGGCCGATGCTTAATAACCGCTGCCAATAGAAAAAAATCCAGGAAATAGAGAATATCTGTCCAATTTAACAAGTCATGGACACTTGAACCGAGATCGCTCATATTGCTTGTTTGGAAAAGTACAGGGAGGGTTAAAAAGTCATTGAAGAAGCGAAAAAATACGATGTTAGCAAATAAGATAAAGGATAAAAGAAAGCTTGTCAGCAAGATATATTGATTCCTGCGGCGGTTCAAAAACAGAGCAATCCCAAAGATAAGCATGAGGAAGCTGAGGGGGTTGATAAACAGAATGAATTCCTGCCGCCAATTTTCAATCTTCATATCGAAGCTGGTCTTGTAGACGATATACGTTTTCAGCCAAAGCAATAAAATCGCAAGCATAATAAGAGATATCTTGCGCGGCTTAAATAATCTATCCATCCTCATCATTCCCCTCCCTTCATCCATTTCATCAATCTTCAGAATCTAACGACAATTACTAGTATTAATTACCGTATTGCTTATAAGCTAAACCAGCAGCTCCTATCACTCCTGCATCATTCCCTAAAGTGGCGCATTCAAGAGAAGTGGACTCAGCTACACGACCAAAAGCGTATTGGCGGAAATAGCCTCTGACTGGTTCGAGAAGCGCTTCACCTGCCCTCGATACGCCCCCTCCAAACACAATCTTATCCGGGTTGATGCTATTGCCAACATGAGCTGCCGTCAGTCCCAAATATTTCGCTACCTTGTCAAGGACGGCCACTCCCGCTTCATCCTGTTCCTTCACACAATCGAACAAGTCTTTTGCCGTTATCATGCCTTGGTCGCGATGACGGTTGGCAAGCATAGATTCTGGCTTCTTATTAATTTCCTCCAAAGAGAGCCTAACAATACCTGTTGCCGATGCAATTGTCTCAATACAGCCGGTCTTTCCGCAATTACATGGAGCGCCTCCCTCTGGAATAACCGTTATATGACCAAGCTCTCCGCCAGCGCCGCTAACCCCATGTACAAGCTCCTGATTGGCAATAATCCCTCCGCCGACACCTGTTCCAAGCGTTATGCAAACGAGGTCGTTTGTCCCTTCCCCGGAGCCTTTCCAGAATTCTCCGTATGATGCCACATTGGCATCATTATCAACGACTACTGGAATGCCAAGCTCTCCCTCCAGCCTGGACTTGAGCGGGTAATCCCTCCAGCCGATATTTACGGCAACATAGATATTGCCCGTTTCAAAATCTACTGGGCCTGGTGCGCCCATGCCAGCTGCTATAAGGGTTGCTCCCGGCCATTTTCCGATTGTTTCCTTAACGGAGCTAGCAATCTCAGAAACTATATGTATGCCATTATCAACGAGATTCGTAGGAATCTCCCATTTATGTACGATTGCTCCCCCTTTATTTACAAAAGCTAATTTAACGGTCGTACCACCTAAATCAATCCCTAAAAGCCACTCCTGTTTCTCCATCTATTTCACCCTTTCTTTTGTTTATCTCTCTCAAGTGCAATCTCACGTTTTAAAATCAGAATGGCTGTTTGATACTCTTTTGGTTCGATAAGCTGTGAGCGATACAGCTCCCGCACCTCAAACTCCAGCATCTCCAGATCAGCCAATCGGTCACCCAAGTATATATAGCTCCCAAATCTCTTTAAATATTGCTGGATATCATAAACGGATTTCATCTTGAACTTCCTTCCTTCCTGACGTTTACCCTCTAAGTATAGCTGAATTTATTTACTTCCCTCAATACTCTTTCTTTACTGATACCCGGCTTACTAAAGCATATCCTCTTGGACTGGCTCATATATTTCACAGGAGTGACCATATCTTTACTTTGACTAATGAACAAGGAGTGAGCTTCATTTGAAGAAAGCCATTTATCATACAGGTATAGCCCTGCTAATCATCCTTACCATAGGCGTAGTATGGAAGACGTATACGAATGCCAAAGTTCAATCGACACTCCAGTTCTTTCCGTTCAACGAAAAGGCGAAGTTCAGTGAAGCCAATACATCCTTAACATTAAAGGAACCCGATAAAAACAAAGATAAGTATGGGGTTACTTTAAGTGTGAGCTCTATTTTGAATCAATCGGCTTATCTGCGCCAAGACATGTCGCTCCTATTTCAAAATGGGCGCCTCATCGACCTATTAAGGGGCTGGAAGCAAGACGAGACTACGATGAATCAGACGCTGACCGTCGAGGGTCACGAATCCTCCTTGTTTGAGGCAGTAACGATTCACTACGGAGAAATACATGAAGATGATACCCCAACGAGCACGTATAAGACGACAGATGCATCCCTTTATGTGATATCCTCACGTTTTGGCCCCATCAAATCATTTCAGGCTCCTGAGACAGAGGAGCAAAAGGATTGGGCTTTCACATTACGGTCAGTAGCAACCTCGAGACTCACGAAGGTACTGGATCGATATATTGATAAATCACAAATAGATTTATCTGATTATATGGTCTTGCCCATTACCGAATTAGCGGCCAAAAAGCACTTATTGCTATCCGAATATTCGGACCGCGAACAGCTGGCAATCATCGAGAAATTATGGGAATCCCTATACTCCATTTATGTTACCGGCATAAAAAAACAGGATGGCACTATCATCGATCCGATTGACAGCACCATCCCGCTTATCCTAAGGGAAAAACAGAGCAACCGTCTAATCCTGCTTATCCAGGATAAGACAGGCAATTTACACGAGTTTTACCAGCGGCTTCCATCATGATGGCCGACTTTGGTTTATTTCCTCAAGTACCTTCTTGAAATTTTCATTATCCGGATCTTGCTCAATCGCCTTCTTCAAATAATCAGCGGCAAGATCCAATTCATTTCTTTGCCAATAGATGAGGCCGAGATCATAATAGGCTTCCGGAAATTCCGTGCGTTGGTCAATAGCCGCAAGAAAATGTTTTTCCGCTTGGTCGAGATTTCCCTCCCGGAATTCAAGATAACCTGCAAAAAAGTAAGCCTCCGGATAATTATCCCCATCCAGGTATTCCTCAACTGCCTCATAAGCTTTATCATACTTTTCCTGACTTATGTACTCCTGTGCCAATCCCATATCCGTTTCATAAGAGCCGTTTGCTTCTGCAGAATATCCATAGAACAACAGCCCCGCCGTCACTGCAATAGTCACCACCATAGAGACAAGCTGCCACGCAAGCTTTCTTACCTTCGGCAGTCCGACAATGGCCGCAGCCAGGAAACCGCCGACCAAACCGCCAATATGACCGGCACTATCAATTGCCGCAGCAGAAAAAGTGATTACCAGGTTAATGAGGAGGATGACAATGACATTCCAGCCCATCGTCCGGAAAAATAGATTCGGATAGGTAACCCCGAAGTATAAAAGGGCACCAAGCAGTCCGAAAATAGCACCGCTCGCACCTGCGGAAATATTAGGAACAAGCAGAAAACTCAAGAGCGTACCGGCAAAGCCTGAAAAGAAATAAATAACAAAGAAACGGGCGCTGCCATATATGCGCTCAACGATAATTCCTACGAAATATAGGCTCAATGTATTGAGGGCCAGATGGGTGAATCCGATATGCAAAAAAATCGGCGTAAAGAAACGCCACCAATCCCCTGTAAGGATGAGCGGATTGTACTTCGCACCGAATTCAATTAAGGTTTGAGTATTGGTGCTTCCGCCATTCATTTCTAATATAAAGAAAATAATCACCTGAAACGCCATCAGCATATAGGTGAGAATGGGTTTTCCCTGCTGGAAAACGGCTTCATCCCTTTTGACTTTTTGGTAGGAGGCGGATAAAGAGCTTTGTTTCAAGTGTTGAATCTCTTCTTCCTTAATCAGCTCGCTATCCTTATTTAACCCTTCCAAAGCATAAGGAAGGAACCGGTCAAGATTGTCCATGGATTCCTGCAAAGCGGATGTTTGGAACACAAGTGATTCTGCCTGGACACGACGAAATTCCGGCTCCTCATAACGTTTCGTTGCCTCTGAATAATCATCCACAGGAGCATACGCGCTGATATAGATCGTCTTGACCGTAGCTGCCTTCTTCCCAAGGAACCTGCGTACCTTTTCCCCATTGCGAATAGCCATATGCTGATCCTTCTTTAAATTATTTGCCCAACCCAAATCCCCGAGCTTTAAACGAATGATATCGGTATCCTTTAACACATCGGAAGCAAGCCATATTTCCGTCTGGTCCTCGGATGCAGATACAAATCGATAACCGTATTGCTTAATGAGCTGATTTATAAAGGACCAAAATATATACTCCTCTTTAAAACTCAATTACGTTCCCTACTTTCTCTCTCCCGAAAACTTCTCTTTATTTTAACATTGTTTGCGCCTGAAGAATATTCCTATCGGCTCTCGAGCGTCCAATCCTCATCCAGCTTCTTAAAAATGGGAAGCTCAAGTATAACAGCAAGCAGCATATCCCGAAGAATCGTGCTTCTGAAAAAGGATTTTCTCTTTTGATAAACTATATACCCAACTGAAGCCATGCTTAAGATAATCAAAAATCTTTTCATAAAAAAATCCCTCCTGTGTTTCCACATAGTATGGTCACAGGGGGGACTTTTATGCTGCTTCTAGAATTAATTCTCAGCTAAGATTTTGGCAAGGACAGGATCCATCGTCTCTTTCAGTACCTTGACGGAATGAGAGAACTTGGCTTGCTCATCATCAGATAATTTCAGCTCAAGAATCTCAGAAACACCGCCACGGTTAACGACGGATGGCACACCAACATAGACATCCTTCTCCTTGTATTCTCCATCAAGGTATGTAGATACCGTTAGAATACTGTTCTCGTCGTCCAAGATTGCCTTTGTGATACGTACAAGGCCCATCGCAATTCCGTAGAAGGTAGCTCCTTTACGATTGATGATTTCGTAAGCTGCATCACGCACATTTGTGAAGATTCCATCAAGGTCCTCCATGGATTTTCCTGGAGTGCTCTCGATCAATTCCATAATATTCTTGCCGCCTACGTTTGCATGGCTCCAAACAGGTAGTTCCGTATCCCCATGCTCACCGATGATATAGGCATGGACATTACGAGGGTCCACTTCAAAGTAATCACTAAGCATGAAGCGTACACGGCCAGTATCAAGAATTGTACCGGAACCGATGACACGGTGCTTTGGAAGACCGGAGAATTTCCAAGTAGCATAAGTTAAAATATCTACAGGGTTCGCAGCTACTAAAAAGATTCCATCAAAGCCGCTCGCCATGATTTCTTTTACGATGCCATGGAAGATTTTCATGTTTTTCTCAACAAGATCAAGTCTTGTTTCGCCAGGTTTTTGATTCGCGCCCGCTGTAAGGACTACCACATCAGCATCCTTGCAATCAGAATAATCACCAAGTCTATATTTCGTTCTGTGAGGTGCGAATGGAGTACCGTGGTTAAGGTCCATTACATCTCCTTCTGCTTTATCTCTATTCAAGTCAATCATAATAAACTCTTCAGCCACACCTTGATTGAGCATAGCAAACGCATAGCTGCTTCCTACAAATCCGGTTCCTACTAGGACTACACGATTAACATCTTTTTTACTCATGTGATAAACCACCTTTTCTACTATTACAAATAATGCTTCTTTATTATGTGATATACTGTGAAGTTATTATACAAAGAAAGCTGACAAACAGAATGGAAGAAATATTGACAGCCTCATTATTGAACCAGGAAACACCGCTCTCATGTATAGTTTGCTCGAGACAGTGTTCCATTTTCTCTGTCCGGACTCCGCATACGGAACATTTATATTCCACCTGAACAAATGCACCGAGCAAGGTATCAACTAGTGAACCAAGGAATCCAAGAACACTTATCATCAAAAGGACTGGCATAGGTAATTCAAACAAAAGAAGAGCACACATGGCAATCAGTGCCGCTCCGGCAGCTGAAGCTGCCGTTCCTAGAAAGGATATTGCACCAGATGTGCCAGGCGTACATTTTTTAAGGGTAGTAATTTTGATAGGCTTGCCCTTGCTCAAAATACCCAGCTCTGAAGCCCAAGTATCTGCCGCAGCCGCGGCAATGGAAACGAAAAAAGCATAGAGGAATATTTCATTTGAAGTGAAGGCATACGCCAAGGAAAAGACAGATGGGGCTCCCCCATTGGCTGCAACCTGTGCCCAATTACGACGGCTCGTATTAGCCAATTTCTCTTCAGCCTTTTTTTTCAGCTGCTTTTTATAGGTGGAGAAGAAGCTCGAGGAGGCAAAAAACACACCCAAAATCAAAAATCCTCGCCACCCCGTACCAATCAAGACAGTGAAACCGACAAAAAATGCCGCAATCGAGCCAGAACGGGATAGCGCCCTCTCCTTATATGCAAGAAATGCTCCTCCGAAGGTGACTAAGAAATAGATGAGTGCTTTAATCACAAGCCATTATGCCCCTTTCAGTCAGAAGATAATTGACCGGCACATCAAATGGCTCCACCGGGAGATGATTGGTCACCTGCTCAGAAAACGCAATTGAGAGCGTCTCGCCTGAATAACTTGAGAGGAATCGGTCATAATAGCCTCCTCCAAACCCGAGCCGATATCCCCGAGAAGTAAAGGCAAGCCCTGGAACAATGACCAAATCAATGCTCTCTGCGCTTTTTTTCTTCGCTTTCACGGGATTTGGCTCAAGCAGTCCATGATAGACCGATTCAAGTTCAGTTCCTTCCTCATATAGATAAAAATCCATCTCCCGTGTTTTTGGCTTGCATTTTGGGATGACGATTTGTTTTCCGTCCGCCCATGCTCTCTCAATGATTGCACTCGTGTCAATCTCAGGATAACGTGCAAGTGTAACAGCAATTATGTACTTTTCTTTCCAAACAGGATGATTGACCAAAGAATTTGTGATCTGGTATGTATTCTTGCTGCGCTTCTCCTTTGGGTAATCATCCAATAGACGCAGATATTCTGATCGTAATCTACCTTTTGACATTCCCATTTCCTCGCTATCTTTCCATAATCTTCCATATAAAAAAAGCAACAGGAGAGTAATCTCCTGCTGCTTATTTTGTTTCGCGGTGCGTAGTAGTACGCTTTTCTCTTGAGCAGTATTTTTTTAGCTCAAGGCGATCAGGGTTATTACGTTTATTTTTTGTGCTGATATAATTACGCTCACCGCACTCTGTGCAAGCTAATGTAATGTTTACACGCATGTGAGTCCCTCCAGTTCATTCATAACTTCATTTGATACGACTTTTCTATAATACCACCTTTCATTGATAAATGCTAGTCTGATTTTTGATGAGAAAATCAAGAAGCATGGCATCTTCTTTCGTTTCCCCTCTAACAGTCCAATTAGAGAGCATGGAAACCTCTCCAGGAAGCAAATTTCGCTGGTACATAGTCGCACAAATGACATAGCCGCGCGCTAGCGGTGAAGGCAAAACAGTTCCCCTTTGCATCGCTTCAAATACTGCATTCCTGCTTCTTTGTTCCATGATGGATATACTCGCTCTGTCATGTCCATTCAAAAGAACAATCTGGTCATCCTCATAGAAATATACAAGCGCATCAGTGGGGCTATAAAAGCAGGCTGAAACAGGACTTGTCCTCTCTGTCACAAAAAATACCTTAAAGGAAATAGGGCGGGGAGAATCATTCTTGCAGATAACATCTATTCGATCAACTTGTTTATTATGATTCATTTGAATTCCCACGGAAAGATTTTCTTGGGTTTCACTGGGCTCCCGCCATAAATAAGGAACAATCCCCCCTGGTGTCGCTTCTGATAATTTCCTATAGCTGCGTGCACGATTTTCTGAAATTTTAAGTTTCCCTAATTTATCCAAGCGGTACACCCTCCTGTTCGATTACTATATTCTTCCATTAAATCCTATCATCCGGTAAGCTCATTGACAATAAACGCATATTGTCGAAGATTGGATTTCGTTCTCCAAAAATTTACTCTTGAAGGAATAGGAGGGGCCATATGGCAGAATGATGTCACTTCATGAACATTCCTTGAAGTGTATTATTGTAAAGGAATAATCTTAGATACTGCATCCCAGATTTTCCGATTCCCATCTATCGATTCGTGTCCTGCATCGATTACATCAGTTTTTTCCATAATTTTATTAAGCACATCTTCAAATTTATCTGGCATCGGGATTTTCTTTATGGCTTCGGCTAGCTTCTCCGGAAAAACATGCCCGTAAATTTCTGCCGCTAGAGAAGTCGAAGTGATTGGGAGCTCGTGATTAAACTGTTTCTGATGATCATCCAAAATTACCCGAGCCATTTCAGCGGCTGCTTGAGGCTTTAATATAGCCCGTTTTAGTGCATCGTTATTATCAATATGAACGGCCTTCTCACTCAAAAAATAACTAATCATTTCATCATTGACACGAATTCTTTTTCGTTCTTGCATATTTCCGCTTCCCTTCCCGAGTTATTTGTTTTCTATTTCCTTGCCTGCCTTTTTTCAAACCAGCTCTATAAACAGTCTTAATCAGTTCTTTGAGTTCCAATAGGAAGACTGATTAGTATTCCAAAATTTTCTACTTACCCCCTTCCATACCTAGCTCTCAATGATTCATACCGGCTGGAACTCCTCTGGAATTCGGCTGCCTCATCTCCTCATGAAAGAGAGCTCAGTACAGCTTCCGCGGATTTTGACTTAATCACAAAAAATCCCCCCTTCAAAAGGCGCCATAATCCAGATACAAAAGGAATAGCGCTTTTCGAGGGGGGATTTCCATGCAACCTTATCAGTCATTCAGGTGATATCGTCTGCCCTTTGCCATATACAAAATATCCTCAGCCAGATTGGTAATATGGTCTCCTGCTCTTTCATAATGGCGTACGAGGAATAATAGCTGAGAGTTTTGATTTCGTGAATCATTCCCTTTAGGAGACGCATTTAAGATAGACTTGATGACTTGCCCGTAAAGCTCATCCATACGGTCATCAAGCTCTGCGAGTTCCTTAGCCATTGTAAGGTTTTCTTCCACATAGGCCTCTTTGAACATCGCCATCATCCTTAGGCCAATTTCATGCATTTCAGCCACAGCAGCATTTTCAAACGGCCGTTCTTCTTTCGCTAATCGAATGGCTGTTTTGGCGATATTCTTCGCATAATCACCCACACGTTCAATCTCTGAAGAAATCTTGATAGCAGATATGATATGACGCAAATCAGATGCGACTGGCTGCTGCTTGGCAATCATTAAGATAGCAGCCTCTTCGACGTCCTCCTCAAGCTTATCAAGCTTCTTATCTTCATCCAAAACTGTTAAAGCTAGATCAATATCTTTTTCAAGCAGGGCTTTATAAGCTTTCTCAAGTGCCACAACAGCCATATCACTCATTTTGATTACATTGACCTTTAATTCTTGAAGCTCACCTTCGAATTTCTCTCTGACTACCATTCTTATCTTCTCCCTTCACCTATAAAATGATTAACCAAAACGTCCTGTAATATAATCCTCCGTCCGCTTATCCTTAGGTGTGGAGAATATTTTATCGGTATCATCAAATTCGATGACTTCACCGCTCAAGAAGAAGGCAGTCTTATCAGATATACGCGCTGCCTGCTGCATGTTATGCGTCACTATGATAATACTGAATTTTTCCTTCAGCTCCTGAACTAGTTCTTCTACCTTCAGCGTAGAAATCGGGTCAAGCGCTGAAGTCGGCTCATCCATCAAGATGACATCCGGTGAGACAGCCAAGCATCGAGCAAGGCAGATCCGCTGCTGCTGTCCGCCGGAAAGACCATAGGCATTCTCATGAAGACGGTCTTTCACCTCATCCCAAATGGCGGCTCCGCGCAAGCTCGTTTCTACGATTTCATCCAGCTCTTTTTTATTTTTAACACCATGGATTTTCGGTCCATAAGCGACATTTTCATAAATGGATTTCGGGAATGGATTTGGCTTTTGGAACACCATTCCAACCTTTTTGCGCAGCTCTTCCACTTGATAGCTCTTATCAAAGATATTATCGCCTCTATAGAGAATCTCACCAGTTGTTTTGACGCTAGGAACTAATTCAATCATTCTATTCAAAACTTTGATATAAGTCGATTTCCCACAGCCAGATGGTCCGATGATGGCTGTAACCTCATTCTCCTGGATGGGCAAATTAATGTCTTTCAAGGCATGATTGTCTCCATACCATAGATTCAAATTTCTTGTATCATAAACGAGCGGTTTTGCATCCATGGATTTAGATTGTTCTGTTTGCATGGCCATCTCCTGCTTTTTATCTTTTATTTCACTCATGTCATTATCCCCCTATCGATCGAATACCTGTTATCAATCATCAAGCAGCTGCCTGAGTCTTTTTCTTTTTCCCTTTGCTTCCCTCGAAATGCTTTTGCAATAGAGTCGAGAATAAACGTGCGAGCAAATTAAAGATCAAAACCATAATAATGAGCACCGCTGCTGATTTTGTTGCGATTGCTTGTGCATCTGGCACAATGCCCTCCGAATTCAGCTTCCAGATATGGACAGCCAAGGTTTCAGCTGGCCGGAAGATATTAAACGGGTTCACAGGATTGCTTAAATCTGCTGCCGGATTCAGGATTGGTGTCATTAATCCAGCTGTATAGATTAGTGCGGCTGCCTCTCCAAATATACGGCCTGCGGCAAGAATAACTCCTGTAATGATTTGAGGCATCGCCGAAGGCAGGGTGATTTTCACGATTGTTTGCCACCTTGTTGCGCCTAAACCAAGGCTGGCCTCCTTCACACTCCCCGGAACATCCAATATAGCACTCTCACTTACACGTGCAAGGCTTGGTAAATTGAGAATGGTAATGGCAAGCGCACCACCAATGATTGTATACCCCCAGCCTGTTGCCGTAACAAACACGAGCAAACCGAATAATCCAACCACGATGGAAGGAAGCGATGCCATCGTATCAATACACAAACGAATAAAGTTTAACAATTTTCCAGGTTTCGCGTATTCTGCCAAATAGATACCTGCTCCCAAACCAAGCGGGACAGATATGATTAACGTAATGATCAGCATATAGAAGGAGTTCCATAATTGATACCCTATCCCTCCCCCGGCCTCGACATTACTCGATTTACCAGTCAGGAAGGATAAATCCCAAAATCCCCAGCCTCTTTTCAATATTTCAAAAACGAGGAAACCAAGAAGGAGGACAATAAAGATGGCTACAATATAGAAAATACCTGTCCAAATCTTATTGACTGTGCGTGAATTCATCATTTTTCACCACCTCTATTTCCAATAAAACGAATAATCAGGATAAATAAGAATGATATTACCAATAGGATCAGCGCCAAGCTCCAAAGGGCATTATTCCAGGCTGTTCCATTTAACGTATTTGACATATCCATGGTCAAAACTCCTGTTAAAGTAGCCGTTGGGCTTGTCAATGCCTCAGGTAATTTAATCGTATTGCCGATAACCATCTGAACCGCCAGTGCCTCACCAAAGGCGCGGGCAAGACCAAGGACTATCCCTGTCATCACACCTTTCTTGGCGGCAGGAATCACCACACGGCTAATCGCTTGCCATCTGGTCGACCCAAGTCCGTAAGATGCCTCAAGCAATTGCGGCGGCACCCCTCTCAAGGCATCTGAGGCTAAGGTGGCAATTGTCGGCAGAATCATGATACTAAGAACGATTATCCCTGCCATCAAGCTGAAACCTACTCCGCCAAATGAATCCCTGAGGAATGGCACAAGTATGGAAACACCTAATAAACCATATACAACAGACGGAATACCAACCAATAATTCCAGCACTGGCCGCAATACCTTTTCTCCGAACTTAGGTGAAATATAATTCATGAATATGGCCAATGCAATGGCAATCGGGGCACTCACCAGCACCGCTCCAATCGATACGAGTGTAGATCCCGCTATGAAAATCAAGGCACCATAATGCCCGTCATTTGGACTCCAATTTGTTGAGGTAATCATTTCCCAAAGTGAAATGCCGCTCACGGTGAATGACTGTATCCCCTTGCCAGCTATGAATGCGATGATTGCCAATGTTGTGAGCACAATCACGATTCCGCATAATGTTACAAGGGTTCGGCCTATATATTCACTCTTCCAGTAGTTAATCGACTTGTGGCCTTTCATCCCTATCTGCTCCTCTCATTTAAACACGATTACAGAAATGGCATAGAAGCCATTGTTATCAATCTTTTATCTATCCATCAATTCAACCATAGGGATATAACCCATTTGATCTACTTTTTCAGCAAATTCCTCACTCACTAAGAAGTCAATGTATGCTTTAGCAGCTCCTTTTGGCTCACCTTTTGTCACCATGTATTCATAGGACCAGAAAGGATAACTTCCATTTGCCACATCATCTGTTGTTGGTTCTGCGCCATCAATAGTGATAATTTTCAAAGAAGTATCCTTACCTTCGACTAAGTAACTCATTGCCAAATAACTAATTGAACCCGAGGTTGAATTGATTGAATTTTCAACAGCACCATTTGAATCTTGATTTGTTCCAATACTGTCATTAATTTTGACATCTTTCATAACGGTTTTATCAAATGTGATACGTGTTCCGGAGGAAGCAGGTCTATTTATGACGTTGATTTCTAGATCCTGACCGCCGACTTCTTTCCAATTGGTAATTTTCCCGGAGAAAATCCCTTGAATTTGTTCGACTGTAAGATCATCGACCTTCACATCCTCATTTACGACTATCCCAAAAGCAATTCCGGACACTTTATTATCCACTAACTGACCGGCAAGAGCTTCATCTTCAATCTTATCAGCAGATGGAACATCAGAGTTTCCAATGTTTACAGCCCCATTCGCAACCTGATTAATTCCCGTGCCGCTGCCTCCTCCTTGTACGGTGACAGATACATCAGAATGCTTTTGCATAAATTCATTTGCAGCTACATCAGCCAATGGCAGAAGCGCGGTTGACCCAGCCGCTGTGACAATTCCGGATATTTCCGCTCCCACCCCATCAGAGGATGACGCATCATTTGGGTTGTCATTTCCGCAAGCCGCAAGAACTCCCATTATTAGCACAAGTGTCAAGAGGAATGATGCTCTTTTCCATTTCTTAAACATAACTAATTGCCTCCTGTTTTTCCTGATTTATTTATACCTTGATTAATTTCGCATACCCTTTACAGTTTCTATATTAAACAAGCAATTTAAACCAGGGGTTAATCCAATGTAAAGGTTATGTAAATATTTATTATTGTTTGTAAATTCAAGCCCTAAAAACTGGCAAGCATATGACTCATGACTGTTTAGCCATAAAGCAAAAAGACCCTCTCCAGCAGGATTGGGTCCAATAAACAAAAAAACAGGCGAAAAACATTAGAATGTTTTCCACCTGTCTCATAATACTTATTCCTCATCAGTGTCTGCTGCATTGGAGTCTGAGTCTATGTCAGCGGCCTTATCAGAGTCCTTATTTGTACCAGATCTTTCAGCTTTCAACTCAAAATATTTTTCGTAAACCTCTTTTGCGATCTCAAGGTTCATCTTATGGCCCGTTCTTTGATAAGCCCATGGCACAACAACACTGATGGCTATCTCAGGGTTATCGGCTGGTGCATAGGACACGAAAGTAATATTATACGTATCTGGCTGTATGGTGCCTTTTTCCCAATTCGGACCGTCATAGAAGGCTTGAGCTGTACCTGTTTTTCCTGCTGGGTCATATTTGGCATTGGCAAAGTAGGAATAGGCTGTACCGCCCGGAACTTGCGTAACCTGTCTGAAGCCTTCTTGAACACGATTAATCCATGATTCCTTCATTGGCAAAGTATTCAGGACTTCTGTTTGAACTTCTTTAATAACCTTGCCTAATGATGCTTCATCATCAGATGGTTCTCGAATTTCTTTCAGTAAATGAAGCTTGACTCGGTTCCCGCCATTTGCAATGGTGGAAACATATTGATTAAGCTGCATCGGTGTGTAAGTGTCATATTGCCCAATCGCAAAGTCCATCAATAACCCTGCATTCTGGGTAATGCCTTTATAGCCCGAAATCTCTCCCGGCAAATCAATTCCTGTCCGTACACCAAGACCGAATTGATTATAGTAGCTGCGCATGGTAGAAAAGGCTGAATCTCGGACACTCAATGATTTCCCCTCCGCATAATGACCGCCGCCAAGCGCAATCGCAGTTTTGAACATATATACGTTAGAGGAGACTCGCAAGGCATCAATATCATTAATATTACCAAAGGTTTTCCAGGATTTTTTCACAGGGGTTCCCTTGATCTTCATTGGTGAATCAAGGATGACCTGACCAGGTGAAATGGCCCCGGTTTGGTAACCTGTCAATATGGTCGCCCCTTTGACAGAGGAGCCCATTGCATAGGAAGAAGTAAAGGTGCCAAGCGCATGGTCTGTCATCTTCATCTGTCCTGTTTTTTCATCTCTGGCATACTTCTTGCCTGCCATCGTCAAGATCTCACCCGTTTTCGGATCAGAGATAACGGCATATGCACGGTCCAAAAATCTAGTATCTGCCTTTCCAGTCTTGGCCTTCAATTGCTTTTCGATAATTTCTTCCGTTGCTATTTGCAGATCCATATCAATGGTTAGCAAGATATCTTTGCCGCGCTGCCCTTCTGTAATGATTTCGTTGCTGACAATATTGCCGGCTTTATCCGTTACATTACGGATTTTCTCTTGCTGCCCGCGCAGTACTTCTTCATATTGTTGTTCTAAGTATGATGTGCCAACCCGATCATTGCGGCTGTATCCGCGCGCCAGATAATACTTAACTTTATCAGATGGAAGTCCTTCATTTGAGGATGAAACTTTACCGAGCACTGATTTTAGCGTGCTTCCATACGCATATTTTCTTTCCCAGTCAGTCGTTGTATCGACACCAGGAAGGTTCTCAATCTGTTCATTGACTCGAGCAACTTCCTCATAGGTTGTCTCGTTATTCTTGACTATTTGCGGAGATAAATAATATCCAGAGATAAATGTACTGTAGATGGCTAATACTTCAAGCTCATCTTCAGAGAAATCAATCTCCTTCTCTGTAATCCGGTCAAGCTGCAACTTATAAATTTCATCATCTGTCAATTTGCCTTCATTCAGCTTCGCGTATTCCGCTTCTGTGATTTTTTTCTTTGCTTTTGATGGATTCAATAGAATCCAGAAATCCTTCTTATCCCGTTCACGAAGCTTATCCGTTTTTACATCTATCAGTTTCGCCAGCTTCTCAGCTGTCTCTAACATTTCTTCTGTTGATGTTGTTTGGGTCCTAGTATAGGTAATGGCGTAAAGCGGCTGATTATCAACGATAACCTGTCCGTTCCGATCATAGATTTTTCCCCTCGGGACAGAGTTTTGCACCGTTACTTCCTCCGTTTTCGCAATTTCGCGTTTATAATCATCTCCATAGACAATCTGGACGATTCCCAGTCTTAGCAGGAGGGCAGAGAAAAGTAAAAACACAATGAATATCAAAACATTCATGCGAAATGGTAGCTGTTTTTTCTTTTTTTTCTTTCTGACTTTCACTGTCTCCATCCCTTCATAGTTGCATTCGGTTATCATTTTAGTACCAATTAATCAAGATTAACAGAAGTAAAAGATTCCAGTCAATCTATATTTCTCATGGCTACTTTTCTCATGAACAAATACACAAAAACATGCCCCGCCCCTGCTCCAAGCAAGAGAATCTTAATGCCTAAATCCTCTGGAAGCATCATGATTATCCCCATAAACACCAAAATCGAAGTCGCTCTCCCAGCATTTAAATACAGCTCTCGAATGACAATATATTCAATTCTATATATTGCCGCCTCTCTGGCCCTCCCAATTACATCATAGGTCAGGGACATATATGGCACAAATAATAAAGGATATGCCAGCGCTATGACAGAGGCAAAGATGAGCAGTTTAACATAGGAGACTTTATAAACCAAAAATGCAATTGCTCCATACAGAAGCGTAGCTCCAGCAAACATCGAACCCTTCCTATATTTCACCTTTACATATCTGCCTACAAGAAAATAGGCGAGAAAGGAAATTCCCGAGCTTATGAGCGTGAAGGTTCCTAATGCCATTTCACTCCCTGTCTCTATGAATACAAAAACTGAGATAATGAATACAAACACGCCTTCTCTCAGTCCCTGCGAATAATTTGCATATGTAATCCGCTTCCAATCAGGATTCCGCTTCCTCTCGGACATCACTTGCTTTAATCGATACTTCCCCTCTGCTGCCCTTCTTTTCAAAAATAGGCTGCAAATGACCGCAATGACAAATAAGGATAGAGAAGAGCCAAAAATGATTAAGTAACCGGTGTTTCCTATCATGCTGCTGATAACATACCCAGCGAAGAATGGACCGATCATTCCGCCTAACGCACCAGATATCCCCTGTAAACCGTTAAACGAATCCCTCGTTTCAGGTTCAGTGATCTCAAAGGTGAGAAGATTATAGGCAAGCCAATAAAACCCATATCCCAGGCCAAGCAAGCTTCCAATCAACACTAAATAAAGGCGAGAGCCACTCGTAAAAAATAGAACCACCAAATAAAAAGACGCTAAGAAGCAAACGCCGATACGCAAGACGATAATACGATCAACTTTTTTCGCAAGCCCGCCAGCAAAAAGAAAGGCAGCCCCCTGAAGAAGAACAACCGCTAAGTTATAAATGCCCAAATCCAGCAATGCCTCATTTTGTTTCCATAAGTAAACATTCACAAATGTATTGGACAATGCGGTGCTTAATGAGTATAAACCCCCAATCAAAATCAGGATATACAATTCCTTGTTAGACTTAATTTTACTGATAACGCCATTTTGAATTCCCATTATGAAAACTCCCCTTCATCTCGGTTAGTTTTCCTGCGGGAAACTCAGAACATGTAAGCATATTTCACTTGGAAGTAGTTAACAACTCAGCTTTTTCAGGCTTTAAAAAGAGCATAAGAAAAAGCGTTTTGGAAAAGGGAGCTCAAGGCTCCGGTTTCCAAAACACTTAAAAGGCTGTCTTATTTTGCGCTTGCGTAACGTTTAGATACTTCATCCCAGTTAACAACATTCCAGAAGGATGCGATGTATTCTGGACGACGGTTTTGGTAGTTTAGGTAGTACGCATGCTCCCAAACATCAAGACCAAGGATCGGTGTTTTTCCTTCCATTAATGGAGAATCTTGATTTGCTGTGCTAGAAAGTTCTAGCTCGCCGTCTTTAACAGTCAACCATGCCCAGCCGGAGCCGAAACGAGTTGTCGCTGCTTTAGCAAACTCTTCTTTGAAGCTTTCAAAGCTTCCGAATTTAGCTGCGATTGCTTCTGCTAGTTCGCCAGTTGGCTCACCGCCGCCGTTTGGAGAAAGCAATTCCCAGAATAGGGAGTGGTTAGCGTGACCGCCGCCATTGTTGCGTACAGCTGTACGGATATTTTCAGGAACAGACTCAATATTAGCTAGTAATTCTTCTAAGCTCTTGCCTGCTAAGTCTTCTTGTCCTTCAAGTGCTGCATTTAAATTTGTAACATACGTGTTATGATGTTTTGTGTGGTGAATATTCATTGTTTCTTTGTCAATATGTGGTTCTAATGCATCATACTCGTACGGTAATTGTGGTAAAGAAAATGCCATTGTAACATTCCTCCTAATATCGTCAATAATTAACACTTACAGACAATTTTGTCAATTTGACCGAAGTGATTAATTCTAGAGTACCAATCATCGCCATTATTTTCAATAGAAATGCTTACGTTTATATAGCGATGAAAAAGTAAATAATCATAATCGTTTGAATGACCAATTTGGTGATTGTGCTCCCTACAAAACCGATAACAGAGCCTAGACCAATGGCAGCTGCAGTCTTGATGGGCTTGCGATGGACCAAGAGCTCCGCAATGACAGCCCCGGCAAATGGCCCGATGATGATACCGAATCCTGGTATAATGAAGGGGCCCGCCAGCAATCCAATCGTACTCCCCCATACCCCTGCCTTAGAACCGCCATATTTCTTCACACCCAATAAATTAGCTAAATAATCAGCGAAGAATAATAATAGGACAAACATGCCCTGCACAACCCAGAATAGCCAGTTAAATTGGTCAAACGAGAAAAACAGCCCGTACGCAAGCATTCCGCCTAGAATACAAAGCACACCCGGAATAATTGGGAATATAAGTCCTATGAACCCTATGACAAATAATGCCCAAATAACGAGCCAGTAGATCCACTCCACTCTTTGTCCCCTCCCTTTCGTTTCATTTATACCTACAGTTTACCCCAACTCTGCCGCACTGCCGAGCGAACTGCCTTGTAATATTGACCTAAGGCAGATAGAATAAAGAATGATATTAGAAAAAGGTGTTGTAGCCCAAGATGAATATTTTTGCTCAATTAGTTAAAAGCCTTTACTCGCCTAAGGATATTGCCAAATATCGCTTCCAAGGCATCGGTAAAACAATTTTTTACGTATTCTTCCTTACATTCATTATGATCTTGCCGCTCGCCACATATACCACAATGGCTGCACTAACGAATGTAAGTGAATTCAGCACGACATTAAAAACAGACATTCCGCCATTCGAAATCAAAGATGGCACTCTTTACTCAGATGCCGAAACGCCCCAGCGAATTGAAAAGGATGATTTCACGCTTCAGTTTGACAGTACCGGCACCTTGAATGCCTCAGACTTGAATAACTCAAGTGATGTCACAGTCGGCCTGTTAAAGAATAAGGCAGTCCTCGTAGTTAACGGTCAAGCACAGGAGCTAGAATACTCCTTGATTCCTGGGCTTAACCTAAATAATGAATCGGCAAGTGAATACATAGAAAACGCGAAAGCTTCCCTATATTTAGTCATTGCTCTTGTCATTCTTGTCATGTACGTGATGACAGCAGCGCTTCAATTCCTTGAAGTGACATTGCTCGCTTATTTCGGCGGCCTATTCGCCGCCATACTTGGCCGTCGAATCAATTTCGGCCAGCAATGGCGTCTTGCCGCATACAGCTTTACGCTTTCAGTTGTGTTCTTTACGATTATGGAATTCATTCAAGTTCCAGTCGTTGGCGACTTCTATGTGAAATGGTTTATTAGCCTGATGATGCTATATATGGCTATCAAGGAATTGCCTGTGCCAAAGAAACCAAAAGCTTAGCCTTTATTGGCGAAGATGAGCGAATGCCCGGATCATTTCCGGGCATTTTCTATTTGCTCTCGATCATCCAGCCAAAAAAGATAGAGAAATCAATCCAACTCTATTCTATTCACTCTCTTATCCGCATATAATCTAGTAAAAGGGAAAGGCAGGAGGAGAAGATGGTCAAAAAACTACTTATTTTCCTTGGTTGCTGCATTGTCATCTATTCTGTCTACTATGACCTGACATACGGCACCTTGCCAAAAGCAACTCCAGCCGCTGTGGATAAAACCAAAGAAACCTACTATAATATAAAAGTGGAGCCTGGCGATACCGTCATCTCCTTAATAGAAGAAAAAGAAGGGACACTTCCTGTTCCTATTGAACAGATTATTAAAGACTTCCGTACTTTAAATAATGGATTGAGCCCTGAGGAAATTAAAATTGGCCAGACATACAAACTGAAGAATTATTAAGGAGATTGCCAATCTCTTTAATTGTAATTACATGGCAACCGTTGATACAATATATTAGAAATGCTTTGTTTGCATAGAGGCAATTCGCCTAAAAGGAGAGAATGATCAGTGAGTGAATTAATACATCGTACCAAAACCCGCCCCGTGAAAGTTGGTCACTTAACAATCGGAGGCAACGATGAAGTCATTATACAGAGTATGACCACAACGAAGACACATGATGTGGAAGCAACCGTCGCGGAAATCAAACGATTGGAAGAAGCCGGCTGCCAAATCGTACGGGTTGCCTGCCCGGATGAGCGTGCCGCACGTGCAATTGCCGATATTAAGAAACAAATTAATATCCCGCTTGTCGTTGATATCCACTTCGACTATAAATTAGCTTTAATCGCAATTGAAGGCGGAGCTGACAAGATTCGAATCAATCCGGGTAATATCGGCCGCCGCGAAAAGGTAGAGGCTGTTGTACAAGCCGCTAAGGCAAAAGGAATTCCTATCCGAATTGGCGTGAATGCCGGTTCGCTTGAGCGCAAGATTTTGGAGAAATACGGCTATCCAACAGCAGATGGAATGGTAGAGAGTGCCCTTCATCATATCAAGATCCTGGAAGACCTCGATTTCCATGATATTATCGTATCCATGAAAGCCTCAGACGTACGCCTGGCTATCGAAGCATACGAGAAAGCAGCCCAAGCCTTTGATTATCCGCTTCACTTAGGAATTACGGAATCCGGCACCTTGTTCTCCGGCACTGTAAAAAGTGCTGCAGGAATCGGCGCCCTCTTAAGCAAAGGGATCGGGAACACGCTTCGCATTTCCTTAAGTGCGGATCCTGTTGAAGAAGTCAAGGTTGCGCGTGAACTATTGAAAGTTTTTGGTCTTTCCGCTAACTCAGCAACATTAATTTCCTGCCCGACTTGCGGACGTATTGAAATCGATTTAATTTCCATTGCCAATGAGGTCGATGAATATATTCAAAAGATTAAAGCCCCAATAAAGGTAGCCGTTCTTGGCTGCGCGGTCAACGGACCTGGTGAAGCCAGGGAAGCTGACATAGGAATTGCCGGTGCGAGAGGCGAAGGGCTTTTATTCCGTAAAGGAAAGATCGTACGAAAAGTTCCTGAAGCCATTATGGTTGATGAATTGAAGAAAGAAATCGATATCCTAGCTGAAGAATACTACGAGAAAGAACGTCTAGAAAAGGAACAAGCAAATACCGTCATTGAATAATGCACGCAAAAACAGGAGCTGTGAACGCAGCTCCTGTTTTTATTTACCTAAAAGAAAGGATAGACGAATAAACCTGCCAAAACTGAAAAAAGACTAATCAAGACAGCCGGAATTCCAAAAATCCGAAGGCTTCTTTTTATAGCGGTAATCCCTGTCAAAAATCCCATCAAACCAAATATGACGGGATAAAGAAATAAAGATATAATGGACAGAAGAATGGCGATATAGCCAATCATCGGTTTTTTTTGTTGAATAGCTTCAGCAGCCGGTCTTTCATCATTTTTGCGCATCGAGGTAATTTGCCGATGCGAGTTGGCCATTCTTCCATTCCGCTTCGACAATGCCTTCTCCCCCTTTTATGTTGATGAAGCAATTCTAGTGTTCTCATGAAGGCGAAAAGTCATAAGGAGAAGATGTTGCAAAAAGCAACAAAATATAGCATGAATGCGGAAGATTTCATATGTACAATTACTTGGAGGAATAACCATAATGAAAAAACAAAAGCGATTTGGAATCGATATTGACGGGACTGTAACTTGCCAGGAAGCACTGCTTCCGTTCATAAATGAGGCTTTTAAGCTGCAGCTAACCCTTGATGATATCACGGAATATGAATTAACACCTTTTGTAGACGTCCCCGCCCTTGAATTTCAACAATGGTTTAAGGAGCAGGAGCCGAGGATATACACAGAATCGCCAATGGCCGCTTATGCCGGGCAAGTTTTGAACGAATGGAAGGAAAGCTATGAGCTCTATTTCATTAGTGCCCGCAGTGAAAACCTGCTGCCTGTCACAAAGCAATGGTTTGATAAGCATGATTTGCTATACCATCATATCGAGCTGATTGGCAGCCATGACAAGATTGCTTCAGCCAAAAAACATCGTGTGGATCTATTCTTTGAGGATAAGCATGATAATGCTGTCGCTATTGCAGAGGAATGCCGCATTCCGGTCCTGCTATTTGATGCACCATACAATCGGATGGCCGTACCTGAAAATGTGGTTCGCGTTAATGACTGGATTGAGGCAAAGGCATGGGTGGACCGCTGGAGACAGGAAACAGCTGAATAAGACCAATATAAGGCTGAGCCGAGAGCTTCATTTTACAAGCTTGCGTGCTCAGCCCTTTGGTTTTGATAAGCTTTTTCGGTAGAATTCGCCCATCCTGAGAAGTAACGTTTACAGCTCAAAAAAACAGCGGAACGAATCCGCCGTCTGCCTTTTTTATTTCATGCTATCGAAAGCATGCACACCTCAATCCCCAGATGATGGGCAAACATCTTCATATCCCTTACTGTCATAAAGAGCGTCTTTGTATTCACATCCGGATGAAAGGTAACAATCATATCAGGCCCAAACGCATCATCTAGGATGAGTTGAACATCACGGGCCTGCTCATTCAGGAGCCCGAAGACCGACACAACACCCGGGACAGTGCCAAGCTTGTCTCTTAGCAACGTCTCTGAAGCGAATTTTATACGCTTTTCACCCAAGGATTCAGCCAGATGATGCAGATTGATTCGTTTCCCTTCATCTGTGACGACTAAGTAATAGGCAGTCTTCTTTTGGTTAGTCAGGAATAATGTTTTCGTCCGCACACCACTCTTCCCTGCAATATATTCAGAAGCTTGTTCCGTCGAAGTCGCAGGAGGATGCTCCACTACTTCAAAAACGATTCCCATTCTATCCAAAGTCTCAAAAACCTTCTTATCCATATCTATACGCCCTCCCTTCTATAAAAACCATATCATATAAAAAAGCCGCAACATGTGAGTTATTACACACATTGCGGCTTTATAATTAAGCTCATGGATGCGGCTGGCAATCCGGGCACACCCCATAGATCTCGAATTTATGCCCAGAGATTTCATAACCACTTAAATCTTCTTTGATGTGTTCCATCGGACATGCATCAATATGTCGGGTCTTTCCGCATTCCATGCAAATGAAATGGTGATGATGATGACTGCCCTCACACGCAAAGCGGAAGCATTTTTCGCCTGAAAGCTCTGTTGCCTCAAGAATGCCAAGCTTCACGTACAGCGACAGATTACGATAGATGGTATCATAGCTCATGCCTGGATAAGAACTCTTTAATTGTTCGAGAACATCCTTGGCCGTTAAATACCGGTTGCTTTTGGAGAAGAGAGTTAACATATCCTCTCGTTTCTCTGTATATTTATATCCTTCGTTCTTTAGCAATTGAAGCGCTCTTTGTACATCCACAAGAATTCCTCCTCATCGGTTCACTTGCCATTTCTTGAATAGAATCGTTGCGAGTAAAACCAAGATGGCCAAGACGACAATGGTTCCTCCAGGAGCCAGATTCAAATAATAGGCACTAAACAATCCGCCAATTACGGCAATCTCCCCAAATAGAATA
The DNA here is from genome assembly GCF_002946355.1 of Pradoshia eiseniae. NCBI lineage: Bacteria > Bacillati > Bacillota > Bacilli > Caryophanales > Bacillaceae > Pradoshia > Pradoshia eiseniae. The sequence continues at coordinate 184,105 of NZ_PKOZ01000001.1, read as the reverse complement.
GACACAAAAATGGTTTGCTTGAAGCTCTTGGCAACCTTCAGGGCAGCTGCCACCGGAAGAGTCATCAGCGCTGAGACAAGCAGCACACCGACAATTCGCATTGAGATAGCAATGACTAGCGCCACAAGGACAATAAAGATAAAATGAATGGTTTTAGCAGATATGCCGGATGTCTTGGCATGCTCCTCATCAAATGATAGAAGAAACAGTTCTTTATATAAGAAAATAACTGTAAAGACTACAATGATACTAATGATTGTGATTACCCAAAGATCCGTACGGCTGACTGCACTCACGCTGCCGAATAAATAGCTGAATAAATCGACGTTAAAGCCGTTCGCCATCGAAATGAAGATAGCTCCCAGACCCACTCCTCCAGAGAGAATTATCGGTATCGCCAGCTCTTGGTAATGTTTATACACGCTTCGCAGACGTTCGATAAATAAGGAGCCACCAACCGAAAAGCCCATTCCCAAATAGAGCGGATTCAGATTGGCGAACATTGCCGGGAATTCCTTGCTCAAAAGCAAGCTTGCTGCTATTCCCGTTAAGGTTACATGGCTAAGCGCATCCGCAATCAAGGATAGCTTACGAACCACAATGAAAACACCGAGCAAGGGAGCGATGACCCCTATGATTAAACCTGAAATAAAGGCATTTTGTAAAAATTCATACTGAAACATTGCTAGCATACTATTTCCTCCACATTAATGATCATGCTTTAAAGTGTAGACATCATGACCATAGAAAGCTGACATATCCTGATTATTCAATTCCTCATATTCATAGGAGTCGCCATGAAAATGCAGCTGCTTATTTAAGCAGGCAATATGAGTCGCCTTCTCTGTAATGGTGCCCGTATCATGGGTAACCAAGATGAGGGTTAAGCCAAGATTACGATTCAATTCAAATAAAAGGTCATAGAAGTTGGATACATTTCGTACATCCACACCGACAGTTGGCTCATCAAGAATCAATAATTCCGGATCACTGACAAGCGCCCTTGCAATGAAAACACGCTGCTGCTGCCCGCCTGAAAGGTCGCCAATCGTGCGATGTAAAAAATTCTCCATCCCCACTTCCTTCAATGCTTGAAAAACCTTCTCGCGGTGTTTCTTCTTATAGAAGCGGAAAAGGCCAATCTTCTTCGTCAATCCGCTTGCGACAACTTCCTCGACTGTCGCCGGAAATCCGCTGTTAAATGAATTGGCCTTCTGAGATACATATCCGATTCTTTCCCAATTCTTAAAGCGATTGATTTTCTCGCCAAATAAATAAATCTCACCTTGCTGCACTCGATTGATTCCAAGGATGAGCTTTAATAAAGTGGATTTGCCTGACCCGTTCGGTCCGACAATAGTGAGGAAATCCCCCTCCCTTACAGTCAGGTTAATATCCTCGAGGACATCTTCTTGTTCATATTTATACGTTATATGGTCTAATTTGATTATTTCTTCTTTCATAATCTCCCGCCTGTTAATAAGAATGATTACGATTTACAAAAGTAGTATACAGGAGCAGACTGTGAATGTAAACCTATTTACTTAACATTTGCTGATTTGGTTCATTTTAGACGCACCCTCTCATAATGTAACTATGGGGTGATAGGAATGAAGCTATTCGAAACGATTATCAACATGAAGCTTAACCGCATTACGACAGGTGAATTGCTTAGCTTTTCCGCTCAGCAAGGGGTTACCCTGTCCAATTCAGAGGCCGAGCAAATCGTTCGCTTATTGAAAGGAAAATCCATAAATATTTTTGATGAGTCGCAACGAAAGGAATTACTCGTACAGATTGAGCAAATTGTTGGCTCTAACAGGGCAAAGCAAATTGAACAATTGTTCTATAGTCTGACCGGCAACTGAAGGGAAAGAATAGAGGCCAAATCAGCAGGTGATTTGGCCTCTATATATACCGGGAAGAGCTTCAACTTTAGACCATTTGGCCAAGCATCATCTCTTGGAAATTGGTCCAATTTCCGTCCTTTAACATGTCAATCTCATATTTGTATGGAGCCTTCTTGTTATTCTTGTCAGTACCGACATAAGGTGTCTCCAAAATCTTCGGAATGTCCGCAAGCTGCGGATGGTGGACAATATAATGAAGCGGCTTAAAGCCTATCTTGCCATAGCCGATATTTTCATGCCGATCCTTTCTCATCCCGCATTCATTCTTGCTGTCATTGATATGCAGCACCTTAATATTCTGTACACCGATTAATTTATCAAATTCATTTAAAACCCCGTCAAAATCCTCAACGATATTATAGCCGGCATCATGCGTATGGCATGTATCAAAGCATACGCTAAGCCTGTCGTTATGGGTAACACCATCAAAAATCATCGCCAGCTCCTCAAAGCTTCGTCCGCACTCTGAGCCTTTACCAGCCATCGTTTCAAGAGCAATCTGTACATCCTGCCCCGGAATGATAACTTCATTGAGTCCCTCAATGATTCTTTTAATGCCGATTTCAGATCCTTCACCAACATGTGCCCCTGGATGAAGGACAATTTGCTTAGCACCAATCGCTTCTGTTCGCTCAATTTCTGAACGAAGGAAATCGACACCAAGCTGGTAGGTAGCCGGGTTAACCGCATTGCCAATATTGATAATATATGGGGCATGGACAACGATATCGCTAATACCGTTCGCTTCCATATGCTTTCTGCCCTCATCAATATTCAGCTCTTCAATTTTCTTTCTGCGTGTATTCTGAGGCGCACCTGTATAAATCATGAAGGTGTTCGCTCCGTAAGATGCGGCTTCCGCACTTGCTGCTAGAAGCATTTTCTTTCCGCTCATCGATACATGCGAGCCTATTTTCAATGCCGTCAATGACTATACCCCCTACTTTTTCTTTAAGCGTCTTTCTCTCTTCTTTATTTTTTCCACTTCTGCTTTTACTTTCTTCTTATAGCCTGGTTTCACTTTACGTAAATGCTTGGAGAATTTCCCATACTTCTTCACTTCTCCAGCCTTGGATGTGTCTTTACGTTTTTTCCGTTTATTGCGGTCATCAATCTCAACCCATTCACCCTTCACAACATCGCGATTCAAGAAGGTAATGCCCATGGCTTCTAACTTCCGCAGCGCTTCTTCATCCTTTTCCTCAAACAAGGTAATCGCAAGGCCAGACATACCGGCACGTGCCGTCCGGCCTGCACGGTGAATATAGAAATCTAAGTCCTGCGGGATTTCATAGTTAATAACATGACTGACGCCTTCAATATCAATTCCTCGTGCCGCCAAATCCGTTGCGACTACATATTGATATTTCAAGGAGTTGATTTCTTTCATGACGCGCTTTCTCTCACGCGCTGGTAAATTGCCGTGTAAGCGTCCGACTTGGAGTCCTTTCTCTAACAAGGAATCCGCCAGTTCATCAGCATTCTGCTTAGTATTGGCAAATACAAGCGCAAGGAAAGGGTTTTGCAGGGCTAGGATTTCCTTCACTAATTTCGCTTTGTCGCGGTGTCTGACAGGAACGAGTATATGCTGTAGCTTGTCCACTGATGCTTTCTTCGGATCAACGTGGATATGCTTTGGATTATTCATATATTTCTTCAGGAATGGCTGCAGCTTCTCAGGAATCGTTGCAGAGAAGACCAGCATTTGCAATTCCGGCGCCATTCTCGCGGCTACCTTATCAACATCCTCCATAAACCCTAAATCAATCATGAGATCTGCTTCATCCACTACAAGCGTATTGGCAGAGTATACTACAAGCGCATTTTCCTCAATCAAATCTTTAATGCGCCCAGGTGTTCCAATCACCAATTGCGGCTGAACGGTCAATTTATCAATCGAACGCTGCTTATCAGTACCGCCCACATAACTTTTTATATGAATTTGTTTATCTTCCGGAAATTTTTCGTTCAGCTCTGTCGCAGCCTTGTAAATTTGTGAGGCAAGCTCCCGTGTCGGAGCAGTAATGACTGCCTGTACGGCTGATTCTTCCACTTGAATGCGGGTCATGATCGGCAAGAGGAAGGAATGCGTTTTCCCCGTTCCTGTTTGGGACTGGCCGATAATGCTTTTGCCGCTTAATACGGAAGGAATGACCCGTTCCTGAATGACTGTCGGTTCCTTGAAACCAACCTTCTCAACAGCCTCCAACACATGGTCCGGCAATTTGAATAATGTAAATGAACTCATTTTTAACCAACTTTCTCAACATGCTTAACACATATCCTTTTATCCTTTTCATATTACCTTATGTTAACTAGTATTCACAAGTTTTTAACGGATTAAAAGCCTATTCTTCTAACTCAAGGCACTTATCCACACTCGTCCGACATACCATATAAGGAACCGTGCAAGATGAGTTTTAGCGGTTAGACTACAGGGAGAAAGGAGGCGAACAAATGCCACCAATGAGACCACCAATGTTCCTTCCTCCACGCGGGGGAGGCATGATCCGGCCTGGCATGATGGCCCCCAGGGGAATGATGGGTGCTGCAAACAACGCCGGCGCTGCTGGAGCAAGAGGATTATTTGCCCGCGGGGCACAAGGAGCTGCCGCAGGAGCACCGCGCAGCGGCGGAATCCTCTCCTCTCTATTCGGACGCGGCGGAGGTGCTGCAGGCAATGCAGTAACAGCCGCTCGTTCCGTCACAGGCGCTGCCGGATCTGCAGCCCAAGGAGGAGCTTCCTTGACGAATATCATGAACGGCACACAAAAGGTCCTCGCCGCAGGAGAAAGAATCGTTCCTATGGTCCGTCAAGTACAGCAATACGGACCACTGATCAAGAATCTTCCTTCCATGTGGAAAATGTACAGAGGGCTGAAAGCAGCTGACACAGCTGCTGATTCTGCCGAAACGGAAACGCCAGCAGTTGACGACATAAGCACAGTGCATGAGGAAACTGCTTCTGCAGCAACATTGTCAACAGAAGAAGAAACGATAAAAGCTGCACCGAAAAGCTCAGCTTCAAAACCATCCGTACCAAAATTGTTCATTTAATGAATTTTGCCCTGCATGCGGGGCATTTTTTATGCGGACAAGCTTCCAGCGGTCCTGTTATTTCCTCCTCTTCAACTTCTTTTTTTGTAAGTTTCCATGCTCTCGATTATAATATAGAGAACACATACCCTTTTACAGGGTTCAATGAGCAAGGAGGCTGTATATTCTTAATGAAAGTAACTAAAATTTCCCCGCGCGGATATTGCTACGGTGTTGTTGATGCGATGGTCATCGCTCGAAATGCCGCTTTAGATAAAACATTACCTAGGCCGATTTATATATTAGGCATGATTGTTCACAATCAGCATGTGACAGAAGCGTTTGAACAAGAAGGAATCATTACGCTCGATGGGAAAGACCGCAAAGAAATTATTGAAAAGGTCAATTCTGGTACAGTCATTTTTACGGCCCATGGCATTTCTCCTGAGGTACGTGAGATCGCCAAACAAAAAGGACTTGTAACTATTGATGCTACCTGTCCGGATGTAACGGCGACACACAATCTGATTGAGGCCAAGGAAAAAGAAGGCTATGACATTATTTATATTGGCAAAAAGGGACATCCAGAGCCTGAAGGCGCTGTTGGTGTCGCTCCAAAGATTGTCCATTTGGTAGAAAGCAAAGAGGACATTGACAACCTCAACATTGCTAACGACAAGATTATTGTCACAAACCAAACGACAATGAGCCAATGGGATGTTGCCGATCTAATCGACGAAGTGAAGCAGAAATACCCTGGAGCCGAAATTCATAAAGAAATCTGCATGGCAACCCAGGTTCGCCAGGAAGCTGTTGCCGAACAAGCGAAGGATTTGGATGTCGTCATTGTCGTTGGAGATCCAAAGAGCAATAACTCCAACCGCCTCGCCCAGGTTTCTGAAGAAATAGCAGGCACAACCGCCTATCGGATCGCTGATGTCAGCGAATTGAACATCGATTGGATCAAGGATGCCGAGAAGGTCGGCGTGACAGCAGGAGCTTCCACCCCGACTCCTATTACGAAAGAAGTTATCACTTTCCTTGAGCAATTTGATGCAAATGACCCTTCTACCTGGATACATGAGAAGCAAGTTCCTTTGTCTAAGATTTTGCCTAAGGTGAAAGTGAAATAAATAGGAAAACAAAAGGCCATGAACCTATCATTAGTTCATGGCCTTATCTATTAATAGTGTCATTTCTTATATAACCTGGAATGGGTCCGTATCAATAATTGATGCGCTCCACTCCATCTCAAATCCGGCTGTTTTGCAAAGAGCATCCATCTTGGAGGCAACGCCTTTTTTCATGATTTTCTCTACATTATGGCCAGGGTCTATGATATTCATACCCTCTTGCTTGAAGTCGACCGCTGTATGGTAATAAATATCGCCCGTTACGAATACGTCCGCTCCCTTAAATTGGGCTGTGCGGACAAATTTATCCCCGGTCCCTCCCAGTACGGCCACTTTTTTAATCTGGGCAGTTAAATCGCCCGTTACACGCACGGTCTTCACATCAAACGCCATCTTCACCTTCTCGGCAAACTCTCGCAAGGTCATCGTCTCTGGCAGCATGCCGACTCGTCCTAAGCCAAGCTCCTTATCACCTTGGTTGTCGAGCGTATACAAATCATAGGCCACCTCTTCATACGGATGCGCATTCAGCATGGCCCGTATCACTTTATTGACCAGGGGCTCAGGCACCACGACCTCAACCTTCACCTCCTGCACCGCCTCAAGCTTCCCTTCAACACCGATATGCGGGTTAGCATGCTCATCAGGCTTAAACCGTCCAATCCCTTCAGCAGAAAAGCTGCAATGGCTGTAATGCCCTAAATGGCCGGCACCTGCTTGAGCTAGTGCCTCTCGCACCTTTTCCTCGGCTTCGGCCGGCACATAGACAGCCAATTTCTTTAAGCCTTCCCGATAAGTTGGAGCAAGAACCGTGAAATCTTGAAGCCCAAGAGCCTCCGCCAGCATATCATTGACTCCGCCTTCAGCCACATCTAAGTTCGTATGAGCCGCATACAGGGTAATATCATGCTTGATTAGCTTCTCAATGACTCTTCCATGGGGATGGCTGAAATCAATCTTCTTTAACGGCCGGAAAATAAATGGATGATGGGCTAAAATCATGTCAGCTCCGCCGGCAATTGCCTCATCCACAACGTCTTCTGTCACATCAAGCGCAATTAGCACCTTGCTGATCTTCTTGGAAAGCGTTCCGACCTGAAGGCCGATAGGGTCTCCATCCTCTGCCAGATATTTTGGCGAGAAACTCTCGAATAATTGAATGACCTCATAGCCGTTTGGAATCTTCATCTCTCAAGCGCCTCCTCCACAATTTCAATTAAGCGGGTAAGCTCCTCTTTCTTCTCTAAAGAACGTTCATTTCCGCTCTCTTCTACCTGTTTGATAATTCTTCGCCAATGAGTCAATTCCTGGTTCCATTTTTTCTTGAATACTTCATTTTGCCCTTTTAGCAAATAAGGTCCCATCAGTATGGCAGCCTCTTCGTTTAACCCGGCATAAGGCTGATGAGGCTCACCTTTTTCGGCAACCAAAATCTCATAAATCTTTCCATCTTCCTCGAGGATTTCCTCTCCCGTCAATTGCCAGCCCTCATCCATAAGCCATGTTCGAATGAACTGCGCACCAATGTTCGGCTGTAAAATAAGACGTTCCTGACCAGACAGCTTCTCCTTGCCCTCATCAAGAATACGGGTGATCAAGGAACCGCCCATTCCGCAAATCGTGATGGCGCTTGCTTCTCCCGGACTCAGTACCTCTAGCCCATTTCCTTTGCGGACAGCTATTCGCTCCTCTAAGCCCGATTCCTTAACCTGCGTGATGGCTGATTGGTACGGCCCTTCTACTACCTCACCTGCAATAGCTTGAGATGCAAGCTCTTCTTTAATGGCATAACAAGGCAAATAGGCATGGTCGGACCCGATATCTGCCAAGATGGCCCCGCCTGGAATATACGTTGATACTCGTTCAAGTCTTTTCGATAATTTATCTACATTCATCTTTTATGCTCCACTCTATGTATATCATTGATTTCTATAGTATAAGAAAACTCTGTAATGAATGCAAAGGTCTTTCATTCTTCCTCATGTTTTCATCAGACGGAAAATTTTGGTTTAATAATAATAGACAAGAGAAAACTAAGGGGAGAATCATGAAATAATCAAAAGAAGGTGATATAGATGAAAAAATGGTGGATGCCTGCTTTCCTGCTCATTACAGGCCTTATGGTCTCTGTACTCCTCCTAATTGGTTTCCTGCAAGCTACAGCGGCTGTTCTCGAGCCAAATAAATTAAACAGCGCCAATTACCAAATGGAACCTGAAACAGAGCAAGCAGCAGAGGATGAGAAACTCTCTATCGTCGCTCTTGGTGATTCGCTCACGCGAGGCATAGGTGATGACTCTGACCAAGGATATGTGAAAAGACTAACCCGTACATTGACAGATGAGTACAATCAGGATATTTCTCTCGCAAATTTATCCGTAAGCGGTGCAAAGACTGGCGACCTCGCCTCTCTCCTGCAAACTCCCGGAGCCAATCATGCCATCTCAAAGGCAGATATCATTCTTATGACAATCGGTGGCAATGATTTATTTCCCGGTGTGGAAGGATTGACGGCTGAGAATCTGGCTGACTATGCCCCAGATACTGATGCCTTTGAAACGAATAGCCGAAAGATACTCGACAGACTCCGGGAGCAAAATGCCGATGCCCCTATCTATTGGATCAGCCTTTATAACCCATTTGAGGATTTGACTGTACTCGGAGACACCTCACAATTCGTCATTAATTGGAATTACCAGCTGCAAATGCTTGCTTCTCAATATGAGAATTTGGTTATTATCCCGGTCTTTGACTTATTTCAAGGGCAAGTAAAGGAATTTCTATATACCGACCATTTTCACCCTAATGCCAAAGGCTATGAAGCCATTGCTGAAAGATTGACACAAGCAATTGTAAGTCAACAGCAGTTAAGAGAGGAGTGAAGGCATGGAATCTGTTTTGAAAGTGGAGCATCTTACAAAGCTTGTGAAAGGGAAAAAGTTAGTGGATGATGTGAGCTTTTCAGTCCAACCCGGTGAAATTTTCGGCTTTCTCGGACCAAACGGAGCTGGAAAAACGACGACAATCCGCATGCTAGTCGGTCTAATCAAGCCGAGCAGCGGGAAAATCACCTTAGGCGGACATAATGTGCAAACATCCTTCAAGCAAGCGATGCGGCAAGTCGGCTCTATCGTTGAGAACCCAGAATTGTATGGGTATTTAACCGGCTGGGAGAATTTGAGACAATTTTCACGCATGCTTGGCGGAATCCCAGAAGAACGAATTCAAGAAACCGTCAAACAAGTCAAACTGGATATGCGCATCCACGAGAAAGTCAAAACCTACTCTCTCGGCATGAAGCAACGGCTCGGAATTGCACAGGCTCTCCTCGGAAACCCAAACTTATTAATACTTGATGAGCCAACGAATGGCCTTGATCCTTCTGGCATAAGAGAATTGCGAACCTTCGTCAGAAATCTTGTTCAGGAGAGTCAGATCAGCGTTTTCATCTCCAGTCATCTCTTAAGTGAAATCCAGCTTATGTGTGACCGTGTGGCTATTATCAATAAAGGAAAGATGATCACTATAGCTGAGGTCAGCGAGCTTATCGGAACTTCGAGCGATCGCGTGGAATGGAAAGCAACCCCTTTGAACGAAGCCTTCTCCCTCCTTGAAAGTATGGAAGAGGTCCATGAAGCAGCCATTAAAGAAGACCGTATTTTCTGCACAGTTGATCCGGCCACTGTCAGCCAGTGTACCCGATTGCTGGTTGAAAACGGCATAGAAGTCCATTCCGTAAACGAAAAGCCGCTTACCCTAGAGGAATTATTTATGGATTTAACGAAGGAGGAACAAGCATGATGGAATTCTCGAGGCTTCTCCTAAACGAAATGGAGAAGCTATACAAGAAAAAGCGGCTTGCGGCCATCATTCTCATCCTTCTTGTCCTCATCCCTATCTTCATTTATGCACAAGATGCACAGATGAAGCAGCGCGAGAAGCGGCTTGGCACGAATGATTGGCGAATCGTTCTCCAGCAAAGCATCATAGATAGTCAGAACAGGCTCCAAAGCAGCGGAATCCCTGAGGAGTGGAAAAATCAGCTTACAATCATGATTGATCAGCAGCAATATTATCTTGACCATGATATTAATCCAAATTCACCCGGGGCTCCTACCTTTGTGCGTGAATTCTTGAGTGAGGGAATTGCAATGTTCATCCCGCTCCTTGTTATGATTATTGCCATCGATCTCGTCAGTGGGGAACGGAGTGACGGCACCATCAAAATTCTCCTCACACGCCCCATAAAGAGATGGAAGATTCTCTTGAGCAAGTATGTTACCCTCTTGCTCTCCGTTTCTCTCATTATCCTTTTGGTCTTGATCATGTCCTATTTGCTCGCGGGTATGTTCTTTCACTTTGACGGGTTAAAAATCCCAGTCGCAACCGGATTTGCCATTGAAAATGGCGCGTTAGTGACCGAATCCATCAAACTAGTTCCTCAATGGCAGTATATCCTAATGATTGCTGGACTTGCCTGGTTCGTCGGGGTAATTACTGGAACCATTAGTTTTATGGTATCTGTGCTCGTGCGTAACACTTCTATCGGGATGGGCATCATGTTTGCTGCCCTGATTGCCGGAGCCATTTTAAAAGGATTTGCGAGCGCATGGGCAGGCGCCAAGTATATTTTCAGTGTTAACCTTGATTTAACGGACTACTTATCCGGAAATTTACCAATGGTTGAAGGCTTGTCCCTCGACTTCTCCATCATGATTCTTGCCATCTGGGGAATTGCCGCCTTATGCGTCGCCTTCGTCGTCTTTACGCGTCAGGATATGTTCAGCTAAAAAGCATTCAATAAAGAAGAGGCACCCAGCGGATGCCTCTTCTTTTTTTGAATATACACTTATTCCAGGCCAGCGATAAATTCAACCATTTCATCAACCTTGTCCTCTGGCACGAGTCCTCCAGGCATGATGCCTTTACCATTGACAATACGATCTTTGATCAGTTCCTTGTCCTTTACTCCGACTAACTTAGGACCGGCTCCGCCTTCGTAATTACCCCCGTGACAGCTCAAGCATTGATTTTTATAAATATCCTCTGGCTTATCATTGCTAGCTGTTTCTTCCGTTTTTTCATTTCCCTCTTTTTCCTTTGCCATCTTATCTGCATCCCCTATGCCTTTGATTGACAGGAAAAAGACGAGTGTTAGACCAAGAACCATAATGACGATATATGGCATAACTGCATTGTTTTTCATATATTAGCTCCCCTCCCCTATGCGGCTGCATATGACAATAGTTTACAATACCAATCCCTATTTTACTTTAAAAACCATTTTTGGAAAAGTAAAAGGTGAAATTTATGAAAAATTTTACGATTTCTAGCTGACTGCTCCACCTCGCATATAACTCATGAGGATGACTATCAGTGTATGCCTTCTATAAGGACATTACCTTGCCTGTATAGGCTTCAAAATCAACTTTGAGGGTGTTTACATGCAGAGCATCAATCTAACGTCTAAGGCATAAATATGACGATTCTGACTATGCATGCTCCAAAATTGAAAAAAGCCCGCTAAAATTTCAAGCGGGCTTCCATCACATTGACAATATATGTTATATTCTATTCTAAGAAATCCTTTAAACGTTTGCTGCGGCTTGGGTGACGTAACTTGCGCAGCGCCTTAGCTTCAATTTGTCTGATACGCTCGCGTGTTACACCGAATACCTTACCAACTTCTTCAAGTGTGCGCGTTCTGCCGTCATCAAGACCGAAGCGTAAGCGAAGTACATTTTCTTCACGATCTGTGAGTGTGTCAAGGACATCTTCCAATTGTTCTTTCAAGAGTTCATAGGCCGCATGATCTGAAGGAGACGTGGCATCTTGGTCTTCAATGAAATCGCCAAGATGTGAATCATCTTCTTCCCCAATTGGCGTTTCAAGTGAGACCGGCTCTTGAGCAATCTTCAAGATTTCACGCACCTTCTCAGGCGTTAAGTCCATTTCTTCGGCAATTTCTTCAGGAGACGGTTCTCGTCCTAAATCCTGCAATAATTGGCGTTGAACACGAATAAGTTTGTTGATGGTTTCAACCATATGAACAGGGATACGAATGGTTCTAGCCTGGTCCGCAATTGCACGTGTAATTGCCTGACGAATCCACCATGTAGCATACGTACTGAACTTAAAGCCTTTGCGGTAATCAAATTTCTCAACTGCTTTGATAAGACCCATATTTCCTTCTTGTATCAAATCAAGGAACAGCATCCCGCGTCCGACATAACGTTTTGCGATGCTGACAACGAGACGGAGGTTTGCTTCAGCAAGACGGCGTTTAGCTTCTTCGTCACCTTCTTCGATACGTTCGGCAAGAAGAATTTCTTCCTCAGCGGAAAGGAGGTCTACACGCCCGATTTCTTTAAGATACATACGCACCGGATCATTGATTTTGACACCTGGAGGAACGCTTAAGTCATTCAGGTCAAATTCTTCTTCTTTTTCGAGTTCCTGTGTATCAGGATTCTCATCATCTGCATCAGCTTCGCTCACTATATCAACACCTTGCTCACCAAGGTATTCATAAAATTCATCCATTTGCTCAGAATCAAGCACAAAACTGGAAAGTCGCTCAGCTATGTCTTCATATGTTAGCTGGCCTCTTTTCTTACCAAGCTCTGTAACAAATTCTTTTGTCTGGTCCAATGTCATATCTGTGATGTCTACTGCTTTTTCTTTGGAACGTGCTGACTTTTCAGCCATTTGTTCCCCTCCTTCTCAATCCACTTCTTTTACTTCCGTCATAAAGAATTTCTTAGCGCTATCAACTCTTTCCCTAATTCAGCTGCCCGGATAAAATCCAATCGCTTTTCAGCCTCAAGTTGTTCCGCTTTTTTTTCTTTAATAACCATTAACTGTTTATATTTAATAATTTGGTTAACGTAATCCAGTAATTCCTGTTCGCTCGGCTCGTGATGGAAATCCATCATTTCAATCTCGGTGACAATCTTCCTTAAATTCGCATCCGGAAGGAAGTGAAGGAAAAGACTCGCATCTGCTTCATGACCTTCCTCATAAAACGCAAATAAATAAGTAATAATCGCCTGGTGGTCGTCATGGTTCATTTCCATTCCGTCGAGCATTTTTTGGATGCGATAGGCCATTTCCCTGTCATGAAGCATTAGAGCCAGTAAAGTCTCCTCTGCTTTTAGATGAGCAGGCTTCATCCCTTTTCTTCTTGGGGATGGCATCGCTTGAAAAGAAGCAGCCTGTGCTTGTTTAGGCGCCACTTTCTTATGTTTACCCACTTTGCTCTGCTGATTAAGCAAGGATTCCAGTGAAAGCGTAAATTCTGCCGCAATTTGTCTTAAGTAGAATTCCCTTTCCACTTCACTGTCTATCTTTGCTGTTTCTCGAAGGACGCTTTCAATATAATCCATCTTATCGCCTTCATTTGCAAAGTTTTTGCCTCTCTTATGATAAATCATCTTGAAAGAGATATACGTATGGGCTGCCCCTATTATATCGGTTTGGAACTTTTCCTCTCCAAACTCCTTGATATAGTCATCGGGATCATATCCATTTGGCATAAGGGCGATCTTGACATGCATGCCATGGTCACGAATCATATCAGCTGTTTTATTCGCCGCCTCAATTCCAGGGGCATCCGAATCATAGCAGATGATAATAGTATCTGTGCTCCGCTTTAATAGCTGGATATGCTGTTCCGTCAGTGCGGTACCCATCGTTGCGATTCCATTATGCACTAATGCCCGATCAGCAGAAATACAATCCGCAAACCCTTCAAACAAGACCGCCGCCCCTTTCTTACGAATAAAGGGGCGCGCAAGATGATAATTATAAACGACTTTACTTTTATTAAACAGGGGAGTTTCAGGACTGTTTAAATATTTTGGTTCATCCCCTTTGACAAGTGCACGTCCTGAGAAGGCGATCGTTTTCCCTTGTCTGTCGAAGATCGGAAACATGATTCGGTTCCTGAAGCGGTCGAAGTAATTCTCGCCGTTTTCTCTTCTGACAAGTAAGCCGGCACTCTCCATCCGTTCAATGGAGAAATCCCTTTTCTTTAGGAAATTATGCACATAATCCCAAGAATCTAATGAATAACCTAACTGAAACTTTTCAATAGATTCCATTGTGAAACCTCTTTGAAGTAAATATTCCAGCGCTTCCTGACCTTGCTTTGTGTTTACAAGCAAATGATGGTAGAATTTCCTTAAAAGGTCATGAGCTTCATACATATCATTGAGCGCATGCTTTTGTTTTTGTCCTTCAGAGGATTCATTCACATTAATCTCTAAAGGTATGTTAACCCTTTCTGCGAGGCTTCTTGCAGCTTCAGCGAAGGAATATCCTTCTATATCCATTAAAAAGGTAAAAACATTTCCGCCAGCTCCGCATCCGAAGCAATGAAAGATTTGTTTATCCGGTGCAACGGAGAAGGATGGGCTGTTTTCATTGTGAAATGGGCATAGACCAAAATAGTTTCGGCCTTGCTTCTTCAGCTGGACATATTCGCCAACCACATCAACAATGTCATTCTTACTGCGAATCTCATTCACGGTATCTTCTGGGATTAACTGATTTTTCAATTGTTTAACACCTATTTCATTATGGGTCTGAATATTGTAATTCTATATCAGTTGCTAAAATCCTTCAATTTTCGACAATATTTTTTTTAGTGTTTTCATGAAAGCGGATTTATCAATCATCTTTATCTTTTTGGGACCCTTTTCATACCTGCCAGCCCTTCTTGCCTTAGCATGCAAATGCCTCGTTTCAAGAAATTGATCAATTTCGCTATCCTTGATCTCTTTTCCTCTCGAGGTTATCACATGAGCATGCTTAGCCAGGCAACCAGCCGCCAGCCCTAAATCCTCGGTGATAACGATATCACCTTTCCTTACATGATTTAATATATAAAAGTCTGCAGAATCCCGACCTGGCTCAACCCATATCCAAGTAACACCGGGATAACGATCGGTTGTATTTGTATAAGCTGCCACAAATTTGATGTCCACATCATAAGGCTCACATACTTGTTGAACCTCGGTCTTCACTGGGCAAGCGTCCGCATCTACGTAAATCGTTAAATGACTCTTCTTTTGTATTTCTACATCTCTCATCTTAATCCTTCTTTTTTAAGGACAGTTTGTCCGAATGTCGAATAATTTTCCTCAGGATTCCTTGACTTTTTTATATACGATGCTTATTCTAGTTTATTCCTTTATAAATAAGTCTAAACCTAAAGCAGGATATTTTATCACAATTTTTTATTATAGAACAAATCGCTTTAAATTTCCACCCTTTTATTACATGGTAATTGATACCACAAAATGAAGTAAAAAAACATGCTTTCGCATGCTCTTTTAGTTTCGTTTGCTAATGATATCGATAATGATGTTTGCCGTTTCTTCAACCGCTTTATTCGTAACGTCGACCACTGGGCAATTCAGCCGATTCACAATCCTGTCAAAATAATCAAGTTCTTCATGAATCCGCTCCATGTTCGCATAAACAGCATTATCATTAAGCCCCAATGATTTTAGGCGTTCCTTCCTGATATG
This sequence comes from Pradoshia eiseniae, assembly GCF_002946355.1. Classification (NCBI taxonomy): domain Bacteria; kingdom Bacillati; phylum Bacillota; class Bacilli; order Caryophanales; family Bacillaceae; genus Pradoshia; species Pradoshia eiseniae. The sequence continues at coordinate 168,493 of NZ_PKOZ01000001.1, read as the reverse complement.
GTTAAGCTTATCAGCACTTATCCTCAGTCCGATGCACTTCTTCGGATCGATATCAAATAACTCCTCTGGCGGTTCCACCTCAGGTACCAATGGCACATTGGCTACCTTGACCCGTTTATGGGCAAGAAACTGAGACAATGGTGTCTTGGATGTTCTAGATACCCCGATTAAGATGACATCAGCCTTCAGGATGCCTTTTGGGTCCCTGCCGTCGTCATATTTTACGGCAAATTCAATTGCTTCTACTCTTTTGAAATAATTCTCATCCAATTTGCGGACAAGACCTGGCTTATTTAATGCGCTTGTTCCGTATTTTTGCTCAAGAATATCAATCAAGGGGCCGATAATGTCATAAGCTACGACATTCATCTTGGCTGCCCTTTCTTTCATATATGAGCGGATTTCCGGCTTCACTAATGTATAAGCAATCACGCCATTATTGATTTCTGCCAGACTCAGCACCTCATCAATGGTTGAAACATCCTCCACGAATGGAATGCGCTTCAAGATAATGTTCTCACCGCTGAATTGACTGACGGCTGCTTTTGTTACTAAGTCAGCTGTTTCTCCAACTGAATCTGAAACAACATAAATCATAGACTGTTCCATAAGCATCCTCCATGCATTACCGGGCTGCTGCCGCCCTTACCCATTATTCACTGGCTAAGGCAACGAAAGCCTTGGCTATATTCGTTTTTGTTATTCGTCCGACCACTTCAAACCCCTTATCAATCTGTTTCACGACCGGTAAAGCGTCAATTTGTTTCTCAATGAGCTTCTCGGCAACATCTATCAGATAATCTTCTTTAGTACACACCGTGATATTTGGCATACGCGTCATAATGATGTGCACAGGAATAGTAGTTAAGTCCTGCTTACCGAGGCTAGCACGCAATAAGTCCTTACGTGACAATACACCTACGAGCAGGGACTCTTTATCGACGACAAATAACGTACCGACGTCCTCAAGAAACATGGTGCAAATTGCGTCATAGACCGTCATACCTTCACCTACGACGACCGGAATAGACTGATAATCCCCGACAAGTAGCTTCTTCAAGTTATCTGCCAAAAGCTGTGTTTCCGTTTTTCCTGTATAAAAATAGCCTACTCTTGGCCTGGCATCTAAATATCCAGCCATTGTGAGGATTGCTAAGTCTGGACGCAATGTTGCACGGGTCAAATTTAATTGATCGGCAATATGTTCACCAGTAATGGGACCATTATCCTTTACGATCTGCAATATATGTTCCTGTCTTTTTGTTAATTCTATTGTACTCACCACCCTAAAGTGCCATAACACTTCACTGTTCTTTAGTATATATTATATACTATTTATTCATGAAGTGTAATTAATCATCCTAAACTTAAAATAAGCCTACCCAAAAAAGAATGAACACATTCGAACAATTCTTCTATGGGCGGGCTTTTTTCTTTAGGCAGTGTTGAGCATGTATGCCTGAATCCCCATCTGTTAGAAGGGGCTTCGGGAGCCTAAGGCTATTTACGGCATATGTTCAACATCTTATCTTGGCCATTCATTAAAATTTCATTTTGCTGTTCAAGAAAGCAGGTAATTCTTCAATGCTTACTCTTGTTTGCTCCATTGTATCACGGTCGCGGACAGTGACCATCTTATCTTCTACCGAATCGAAGTCATAGGTGATACAGAATGGTGTGCCAATCTCATCATGACGGCGGTAACGCTTGCCAATAGAGCCTGCCTCATCATAGTCGACCATAAAGTCTTGCGCAAGGTTAGCAAACACTTCCTTTGCCCCCTCAGATAGCTTCTTCGATAACGGAAGGATAGCCGCTTTATATGGAGCAAGCGCAGGGTGCAGGTGCATCACGGTACGGCTTGTGCCGTCTTCAAGCTGCTCTTCCTCATAAGCATCAATCAAGTAAGCGAGTGTTACGCGGTCTGCGCCTAAAGATGGCTCGATGCAGTATGGCACATATTTTTCATTCGTTTCCTGATCAAGATAGTGGAAATCCTCTCCGGAGTATTCCATATGGCGTTTCAGGTCAAAGTCTGTGCGAGAAGCAATGCCCCATAGTTCACCCCAGCCGAACGGGAATTTGTATTCAAAGTCTGTTGTTGCGTTACTGTAGTGAGAAAGCTCTTCTTCTTCATGGTCACGAAGTCTGAAGTTTTCTGCCTTCATGCCCAATGAAAGTAGCCATTTCTCCGCGAAATTCTTCCAATAGTCAAACCATTCTAGTTCAGTTCCTGGCTTACAGAAGAATTCTAGCTCCATTTGCTCAAATTCACGGGTACGGAACGTAAAGTTACCAGGTGTGATTTCGTTACGGAAGCTTTTACCGATTTGGGCAATACCAAATGGAAGTTTCTTGCGCATGGTCCGTTGAACATTCTTGAAGTTCACAAAAATACCTTGTGCTGTTTCCGGACGAAGGAAAATTTCGTTTGTGCTTGATTCCGTCACTCCTTGGAATGTTTTAAACATAAGGTTGAATTGACGGATTTCCGTGAAATCCTTACTGCCGCAATCAGGACAAGCGATATTATTCTCAACGATTAATTCCTGCATTTTCTCAAACGGAAGGCCATCAACGATGATTTCTTGGCCCTTTTCCTGCATAGCTTCCTCAATAAGCTTATCAGCACGATGACGAGCTTTACATTTCTTACAGTCAATCATTGGATCATTAAAGTTCCCGATATGTCCGGAAGCCTCCCATGTACGCGGATTCATAAGGATGGCAGAATCTAGTCCGACATTGTACGGAGATTCCTGAATGAATTTCTTCCACCACGCCTTCTTAATATTATTCTTAAGCTCCACGCCAAGCGGGCCATAATCCCATGTGTTGGCCAGACCGCCATAAATCTCAGAACCTGGGAAGATAAATCCTCTATGTTTCGCATGTGATACAATTTGATCCATTGTTTTGGTCATATTCGCTCTCTCCTTTTATTTCAATATAAAAAAACTCCCGACCCTATGCATGATGCATAGGGACGAGAGTTTACCCGCGGTTCCACCCTATTTGCCAAGAATACTTGGCCGCTTTCAAATGCGTTACTCCAGACTGCCTTCTTTGGCAAGATATCATTCGGCTTGCACCATCCCCGAACTCGCTAATCATACCTTCGTCCAAATACTACTTTCCTTCACGGTAACTACATATTAATGTATCTCACATTCTATCCAATTTACCCTTGTATTGTCAATACACCTAGTGAAGAAGTTTTCATTACAGCTGATCCTTCATCTTGCCCATCTGCCTCAAAAAGCGTTTTGTCTTCAGCTCAATACCTAGGTATTCGTCATAATAAGCGTCAAGGACTAGCCTGATTTCTTTCTTCGTCGCTTCCTTAATGGAAATTGTGCCAAGCCTGTCTAGATTCAAATAATAAAGGACTCGCAAAATTCTCGCTACGGCGGGTGATATTGCCATCCGGTACGGATCAATTCCCTCGCACCGATGACAAAGCAGCCCGCCTTCCCGAATGGAAAAAGAGAATGACCCGTCCTGTGCTCCGCAATTGACGCATCGATTAAGCTCTGGGGCGAACCCAAAGACACTGAGCATCTTCATCTCAAAGATATTCACGATAATTTCAGGATCGTATTCCTCATCAAGGTAATGGAGCGATTGATAAAACAAGTTAAATAAAGCCTCATGCGGCTTTCTCTCTTCCGTTCCTTTATCAAGGAGCTCTGCTATGTAGGAGGCATAGGCTGTCAGAAAAATATCCTCACGGATCGAACGAAAGGATTCAAGTGTCTCCCCTTGCTGCAACTGCCCCAACCCTCTGCCTGAGAGAAAGAGATAATGGCCAAAATGAAATAACTGGGTGACAGCGGAAAAGCGGCTATTAGGCTTTTTAGCTCCTCTCGCCATCACTCCAACCTTGCCAAATTCTTTTGTATATAACGTAATGATTTTGTTCGTTTCACCATAATCGGTTGTGCGAATTACAATGCCTTCGCATTTAGCCAGCAAGCCACTCAACTCCAATATGACGGCAAGATCACCCTTATACGAGGGGAATGTTTAACTCTTCATTTTCCTCTTGCATGACTGGCTGGTTAGCATCACTTTGTCTTTCAAGTTCCTTTAAAAGAAGATAAGTATCCACGCTTCCGGTTTGTCTAAACACATTCCAGGTAAATTCAATCATACTTATTCCACCTTTCGTTGATAGAACTGTTGTTTATCTTACCTGTCATTAGCTTCACCAACCGGCCAGAAAATCATGTAGTCAAAAAATTGGCTAGTTTCCCATTTCCCTTATTGCCGAATAATGTAAGCCCGTTTTTGGGCTTCTCTCTTACTAGAGCAGATGAACTTACACGCCCTAGTTTCTTCAATACTCATCTTCACGGAATCCAATATCCCGTAAATGAGAAGCCTTGTTTCTCCAATCCTTCTGCACCTTTACCCAAAGTTCAAGAAATACCTTAGAGCCAAGCAGATTCTCGATATCTGCACGGGCGCGCTGTCCGATTTCCTTCAGCATGACACCTCTCTTGCCAATAATGATCCCTTTTTGGGAATCCCGTTCAACAATGATTGTCGCCATGATATGGACGGTTTCCGCTTTGCCCTTACGCTCAATCTTATCAATGACGACCGCAATCGAATGAGGTACTTCCTCCCTTGTTAAATGGAGTGCCTTTTCCCTTATCATTTCAGAGATGATAAACCGTTCCGGATGATCGGTGATCTGGTCAGCCGGATAATACTGCGGTCCTTCAGGCAAATAGGCTTTGATTTGGTTCAACAATGTTTCGATATTGTTTCCCTCAAGCGCTGAGATAGGAACGATTTCGGCGAAATCATATTTTTCCTTATACGTATCGATGATGCTGAAGAGCTCATCTGGATGGATTTGATCAATCTTGTTGATGACCAAAAATACCGGTGTCTTGTATGAACCTAATTTCTCAATGATAAATTCTTCGCCGCGGCCAAACCCTTCCTCTGCATTGACCATGAAAAGGATGACATCCACTTCCTGAAGGGCATTGGAGGCAACCTTCATCATAAAATCACCTAGTTTATGCTTTGGCTTATGGATCCCAGGGGTATCAATAAAGACAATTTGACTGTCATTTGCTGTCAGAACACCCTGCACTTTGTTTCTCGTTGTCTGCGGCTTATCACTCATGATGGCAATCTTCTGCCCGATAACGTGATTAATGAACGTGGATTTCCCAACATTCGGCCTTCCAATGATGGATACAAAGCCTGATTTATATGTTGTATTAGCTTGCTTACTCATGTAAATCCTCCGGTGAGAATGCCCCAGGCAATAGTTCTTTGACAGTTAACTCAAGGATATCACCCTTTAAGTTTGTTAAGATGACAGGCATATCTTGGTCACATAACTCAGAGATAACCTGACGGCAAGCACCGCATGGCGATACTGGACGATCTGTATCAGCCACGACAGCCAAAGTAGTGAATTTCGTTACACCTTGAGCAATAGCTGAGAATAACGCTGTTCTCTCTGCACAGTTACACATGGAATAAGCCGCGTTTTCAATATTACATCCATGATAAATCTTTCCGTCTTCTCCAAGCAAAGCCGCTCCAACCCCAAAGCGTGAATATGGAATATAAGCTTTCTCCCTTGCTTTTTTAGCTTCTTCTATCAATTTTTCTTTTTGCATAATACGCCTCCTATAGTTTACATAAATCGTTGCATGAATTTCGGCAAGAAAATGATTAGCCCAATCAACACTGAGTATATCGCATAGACCAGGACCGCTCCTGCCGCTGTATCTTTTGCAGCCTTGGCTAGCGGGTTTTCTTCAATCGAAACTAAATCTACAGCTTTCTCAATGGCAGTATTGATTAATTCCAGGGCAAGCATGCCCCCAATCGCCGTCAGCACGAATAACCATTCTACCTTCGTGATTCCAAAATAACCTCCACAAAAACAAACAATGACAGCTGCAATAGTATGGAATCTGAAATTACATTCATTCCTAAACCCATACCTGATTCCTGACCAAGCATACACAAAGCCACGGAAAAATCGTTTTAGACCGGAAGGGTTATCTCGTAAGACCATAGCTGTCTAACAGCTCCCTTTGCCTTGTGAACATGACCTTCTCATCCTCTTCATTCATATGGTCATAACCTAGCAAATGAAGGAAGCCATGAACCGCAAGGAACCCAAGCTCACGAGCATTCGAATGACCGTACTCTGCTGCTTGCTCCTCCATACGGTCAATGGAGATAATGATATCGCCTAAAAGAGCTGGTTCATCAGAACCAATGATCTCAACCTCTCCTTCTCCCATCTCTTCCATTGCAAAGGAAATGACATCTGTTGCTGCATCCTTTTGACGATATTCCTTATTAATTTCTTGAATTCGGCTGTTATCTACAAAGGTGACGGACACTTCACTTCCTTCTTTTACCCGCTCCTGCTTTGCCGTATATTGAAGCAAGTCTTCAACAAGTTTCCGCTGTTCATCGGTCACTCTGTCCGTCTCATCCATAACATCTATTGTTAAAATCAAATCTTTCACCTTCTTTATTCTTTATCATCCAATGTTGGATATTCAATCCGATTATGAAAAATGCCCGCTAGCGTTTCACATAGTGATACATTCACCTTTTCCAGCTCTTTGAGCGTTATATCACATTCATTAAATTGTCCGTCATTCAATTTATCCACAATGATGGATTTAACCAATTTTTCAATTGAACTCTGTGTCGGTTTTTTCAACGAGCGGACTGCAGCCTCCACGCTGTCAGCAATCGAAATAATTGCCGCCTCCTTCGTTTTCGGCTTGGGCCCTTTATACCTGTAATCCTTCTCCTCAGGAGCAAGCCCCTCTTCCTTCGCCTTATGATAAAAATACTTCAAAAGGGTCGTCCCATGATGCTGTTCAATGATATCGATGATTTCTTTAGGCATCTTATGCTTGCGGGCCATCTGGGCTCCATCTGTTGCATGAGCCAAAATGATTTTCGCGCTTTTTTCTGGCGACAAACGATCATGCGGGTTTTCGATATTTGTTTGATTCTCGATAAAATAAGCCGGGCGCTTTGTTTTACCTATATCATGATAATAGCATCCCACCCGGGCAAGCAAACCATTAGCACCAACCGCCTCACAAGCACCTTCAGCGAGATTAGCGACCATCACGCTATGATGATAGGTGCCAGGAGCCTCCATTAATATTTTTCGCAGCAATGGATGGTTCGGATTCGACAGCTCAATCATCTTCATGGAAGAGAAAATGCCAAAACTGCTCTCAAAGAAAGGCAGCAGCCCGATTGTACTGATTGCAGAAATGATTCCTGAGGAAATCGCCACAATCGCCATCCAAACATAAGGGATATCCGTCCCATTAATCCAATACAGTCCTGTGATGAGCACTAAATTGATGAATGCGTTCAAAAGACCGGCTCTTAAGATGCTCGAGCGTTCATGGTGCTGTCTTAACAACAGAATGCCCACCAGCCCGCTGATTAACAAATACAGCGCAAAGCTGCCCTGGATACTGCCAGATAAGCCATCCTTGAACATAATACTTCCTATGACAGAAAGCAAAATGCCAATCCCTGCTGCATACCGTTCCCTCATTAAAATCGTGATAAGCATGACAGCCATCGCAGAAGGAAATAGGTACGCTAAAGTTTCGTCACTCAGTTTAGCTGTAATATGGATAATTTTCATTAGGGTGATCCCAATTACATACACAAAAGCAAAGATAAAGATATTATCCCTGACATGATCAGGTGTTTCGACCTTGCGGAATAAGAGATAGATTCCCCCGAAAGTCAAAATCAAAATGGAGCCAAGCCCTAAATACGGGAGGAATGACTCCTCGCTTTCCAGCAGCCCGACAAGCTTTAATTGCCTATATACCTCCGCATCAATTAAGTAACCTTCCTCTACGATAATCTGTCCTTGAAGAATCCGGACAGGCTCCACATCCTCTTCCGCCTTCTCCCTGGCCGTTTCGGTCGCAGACGAATCAAAGAAGATGTTTTGGATGATTGCGTATCTGCCGATATCAATGGCTGCAGAGCGTAAATTTGCCGTAGAAAGACTATTATACTTGATTTGTTCTTCTACTTTCTTCTTGGCATTTTCGACCTCATTTGCCCGTATGCCTGCCTTCATCATATCATTGACACTCGTCTTCGTTATATCCTTAGCCAGCGCCAAATCTGCCTTTGAGGACCCAAGCAAATAAAGCAAGGTCTCATCTGATATATCCTTATTTATTGTGCTTGATAGCCGGGAACGCAAATTCTCCAAATGTTTCTTCGGGTCATTGAGAACCTCTGCCTCTTCCCCATCCCCTGCTTCCTCATTCTTCAAGCCAGCTGCGACAACATCTTCCGCACTGGTGAAGATATCTTCAACAATTTTCACCCTTTTTTTGACATATTCCTCATTCGGGGTATATACATCTTCAACACTACTGACCGCTTTCTTTTTCTTTTCTGCAGTCTCTACAGGATCTTCAACAGTCTTTGGAGAACGAATAGTTGTCTCTGCCACACTGAATTGCTGAACATCAAGCTTTTCAGGCTGCACACTGCTAAATATCAAACTATAAGAAAGCACAGCTAATAAGAATAAGAGGGTTGCTTGGAGGATTCGGTTATGTTTCCAGCTTTCTATGGAATGAACAGTTTTATTCAGCCAATTCACGCACTTTCCTCCTTCGGACGGAAGATTTCTATGTATAAAATCGAACACTTGATGTTATAATATCAGTTTTTAGCAAGCGTTTCACCCTGTTTTCTATATCAGGCTAAAAAAAGAAAAAAAGCCACAGTTATGCTGGGGCTCTTTTTCCTAGAGGATTATGATTATTTTGTTTCATATTTCTCATAGGCATGAATAATCTTGGCCACAAGCGGGTGCCTCACGACATCTGTTTGGTCGAGATGGATAAAGGAAATGCCCGAAACATTTTTTAAAATGTTTTCAGCTGCCTTCAAACCTGATTGAATTCCTTTCGGCAAATCGATTTGAGAGGTATCTCCGGTGATCACCAATTTCGAACCAAAGCCAAGTCTGGTCAAGAACATCTTCATCTGAGCCTGTGTGGTATTCTGAGCTTCATCAAGAATGACGAAGGCGTCATCAAGGGTTCTTCCTCGCATATAAGCTAATGGGGCAATTTCTATCGTACCGCGTTCTATCAGCCTTGCTGTCTGCTCAGTTCCTAATACATCATGAAGGGCGTCATATAACGGACGCAGATAAGGATCGACCTTTTCCTTCAAATCTCCCGGCAGGAATCCAAGACTTTCTCCCGCTTCCACTGCCGGGCGGGTCAGGATGATTCGCTTCACTTCCCCATTCTTTAGCGCAAGAACGGCCATAACAACAGCCAGGTATGTTTTACCGGTTCCAGCTGGCCCAATACCAAAGACAAGATCTTTGCCCCTGATAGCTGAAAGATATTCCTTCTGACCAAGTGTCTTGACTCGGATGGATTTCCCTTTCGCATTCTTCGTAATCTCTTCATTATATAAATCCGCAAAATATTCAAGCGTTCCATTCTCGGCCAAATTAATGGCATACGCGACTTCACGCGGACCTACCTTTATCCCTTTGCGGACAATCGCCAATAGGGCGTGCAAGATCTCATCTGCGCTTTCGAGGTTCTCCTCATTCCCGGCGATACTAATGGTTTCACCGCGGGAGATAATATTGACAGAGAGCTCACTTTCTAGAAGCTTGAGATTGCTGTCATTGACACCAAACAACTCTGCCGCTTCATTTGGTGACGCTAATTGTAAATTCATAAGTTTTGCTTGATCTGACATTCCTTAGTCTCCTTGAATCATCGGTTGTCCGATTGCAATATTTTCTAAAACTTGATAATGTATAGTCATTTTAACTTTACCATTGTCAACTCGCTTGTGCAAAATTTTTTCTGCAATTATGGTCGCATCGTCCGGAGCGAGCTTCAATACATCCTGCCTGGCCATCTTTTCCGCTTGAACAGCTGCTTCTTCTTCTGTATAGACTCTGACCGCCTTTTCCTTGCTTAAATACTGTTTTTTATGAACAGAAACAGGTATCTTCCAGCCCAAAAAGCGAAATGTCTTAGTATCTTCTTCGACTTCAAATTCCGGGAACTCAGGATTCCCAAATCCCCATACTGGCACTTCAAAATCCCAGAACTTTACGGTATGTTTAGTTTTAGAGTCACCATTAAAGACAAATAAATTCGTTTTAAGCGGTACTGTGACAGCTGTTTTATACCATGTTTCCGCCATTATCTTCCCTTTAGCTCCAACAAATTTTTTATTATCCTCCCTGCCGATGAAGCCACTGACTAATACATCTCCTTTTTGAACATATTGGTTTTTTTCAACCAATCCTTGTCCCCTTTCAACCATCGGCTGAATGATCGTGGCGTTTTTGGCCGCAATCAGGTTCATATAGGATTGAGCCGACTCTTCTTTCGGCTGCTTTTTCTCAACCACCTGAAATTCAAAGGTTGTCCCCTTCAGCTGAACGCCAATCCATGTGATAGCAGGGACACGCTCACTTAGTTCCTTCTGGATATCCTCCATCTGATCAAGTCCGAATTGCAGTTTTCCGACCTTAATATCCATGTCTTCAAGCGCTTTTCGTACCTCATGCTCTGTCGCAGGACTCGCTCCCTTTATTTCTATTCCCCACACCACATTGGAGAGAATAAATATCAACGTACAAAACAAGAACAGGCCGACAAGCAAACCGCTGTATTTCATTAATTTCTTTGCAAAAAACGGTGCGCCCTTCCTTTCAAGAAAGGTTACCTTGCATTCGCTTTTTCTCGCTGCAACTCTTAATGTTTGCACTTCCTCCAATTTCATATAAAAAACAACCGTTTCGGTCCCCATGTTTTTAACATCCCAAACAAGCACCTTTTGCTCGAGAAGCCGGTTAATGAACCTCGCAGCCCCTCGCCCTCTCACTTGAACCTTCACATATCCGCTCAAATGATTCGTCCAATGATTTTTCATTCGAGTACCTCCCCTTGCTACTCTTCAAGAAATAAGACACTTTCAATCTTTCCTTCAAGCAGGATTTCCTCTGGCAGGATAGTCTTCAGGACGAAGTCTTCACCCTTGACCAGAAGTTGTCCGTTCTTAAGCATTAATCGTAATTCCTTGTCTGAAAAAGCCAGCAGCCCCTTGTGATTCTCTATGTATATATGAAGTTGGCCAACCATCGTAATGCGCGGCAGGTCCATCATGATATCTTCAGGCAGATCCATGGTGGCAGTAACCCACCTCTTTAAGCGATTCCCCCATGCTCGGGCCATAAAGAGCCCCCTTTCTCCGTTATCTGGATGAACGTATAATGGCTTAATGAGCGGGTTAAACCGAAACAGATGCCCACAAAGCTCAGGAGTTCTCTCCTTATAATCTATTCGCCGCCAGCGGCTTACATGACAATTAAAGCTTGGCAAGTAAAGAATTAAAAGCAGCCCCATCCGCAAAAAAGAACCCTCCGAATACCTCGGAAGGTTCTTTTGCAAATTATCTGATATGCCTTCTTTTTGAACGGGGAGGCCCTAGAATTTCTGACATTATCACGGCTTGCCTTAGGTCAGCACCCTGCAGGTTCACGCGAGCCCTCGCACTGCCTGAAGGTTCTTTACTCTTCTTAGACAATATGTCTTTAGAAACCGTGTTCTTCACCATTTGTACAGGTACAGAAACAACTGGCTCAGGCTTAGATTCATGCCTCTTCTCTTTTACCTCAGCCCCTGCAAGCTTAGCCTTTTGACGTTCATACTGCTCTTTAATGGATTGCGCTAATGTGCTTGCTTCTCTCTCCAGCTCAGGTGCCCGGCTCAGCTTCTTTTGCAGCTGGCGTTCCCTTTCCTGGATTTTGCGGCGGATATCATCATCTGTGTTAGCCCTTTGGATGGTTGGCCTTTCTACCCTGCTTTCACTGACCTCTCGATCAGATTCAACCGGCTGGGGAGCAGGCTTAGGCCCTTGCTGACCAGCCGTCTTATCTTTTCCGAAAAACCAGCTGATCAAGCTAATAATGATGAAAATCAGTATAGGATTATCCCAAATAGCCCCTAATATCACGGATAGAACCTCCTTTTCCAGGATACCCGGTTAAGGGATCTTATTACTCGTCTTCCTGATTGGTTTGATCTTGATTCATGTTACCAATTGACTCTCTCATCTTCGTATCAGATGCAAGGTTTTGATAGTTCATGTAATCCATAATTCCCATATTGCCCGCTTTAAAGGCATGAGCCATTGCAAGCGGAACCTCAGCCTCAGATTCCACAACCTTGGCTTTCATTTCTTCTACTTTGGCCTTCATCTCTTGCTCTTGGGCAATCGCCATCGCGCGGCGTTCTTCCGCTTTCGCTTGGGCAATTTTCTTATCTGCTTCAGCTTGTTCTGTTTGAAGCTCAGCACCGATGTTTTTGCCGATGTCCACGTCTGCGATATCAATGGACAGAATTTCAAAGGCTGTTCCTGCATCTAGCCCTTTACTTAAGACGGTTTGAGAGATTCTTTCCGGATTCTCAAGAACGGTCGTATGACTTTCACTGGAACCGATTGTCGAGATAACACCTTCACCGACCCTCGCAATGACGGTATCTTCCCCGGCACCCCCGACAAGACGTTCGATATTCGCACGGACGGTAATCCTTGCCTTTGCTTTGACTTCAATCCCGTTTAATGCCACACCGGCAATGAACGGTGTTTCGATTACTTTAGGGTTTACGCTCATTTGAACAGCCTCAAGCACGTCACGGCCTGCAAGGTCAATCGCAGCACAACGCTCAAAGGTCAGGTCAATATTCGCTCGATGAGCAGCAATTAACGCATTAACAACACGGTCTACATTTCCTCCAGCCAAGTAATGGCTCTCTAGCTGATTCGTTGTTACGTTTAATCCGGCTTTAGATGCCTTGATTAATGGGTTGATGACACGGCTCGGCGCCACTCGGCGAAGCCTCATTCCAATTAATGTAAAAATACTCACGCGAACTCCTGCCGCAATTGCGGAGATCCAGAGCATGACTGGCACGAATGTAAATAAGACGGCCAGAACGATGATAATCAGCGCGACACCTAGTAAGGCTGCGACAGTTCCACCAGTAAATACCATAGTTTTATTTCTCCCTTCAATCTATATTCATTCATTCATTCTTTTCGTCCAGCTGACGAACAACCACACGGGAACCTTCTACTTTCACAATCTTCACTGCGGTTCCCTTGTTAATAAAGCTGCCTTCACTTACTACATCAACTCTTTCTCCATCGACCAAGGCAGTGCCCGCAGGTCTCAAGGCAGTCAGCAAAACACCTTCCTTGCCGATAAGTTCAACCCTATTCACATTGGAAATATAGCCTTTCTCAGTGCTGGTTGAATCAAAGAGCACCAGCCTATCAAATGCCGTAAATCTCTTTCCGAAGAATTTAATAAGAATAACGGCAACCAAGAAGGCCGCAAGCAGTGCAATAAAAATGGATTTTGCCATAAGTTCCACATCCCCCGATGCAAGAAATAGACTTGCAATGATTGCTATAAAGCCCACTATGCCAATGATTCCTCCCGGTATAAAAAACTCAAGCAGAATCAAGCCAATCCCGACGATAAACAGGATTAAGGTTTCATAGCCGGCAAGACCAGATACAAGATGCCCAAAGAAAAACAGCAGCAAGGCGGAAATCCCGGCAACCCCAGGCAAACCAAACCCCGGGGAAAACAGCTCCACAATCAGCCCAATTGTCCCGATTGTTAATAGAATCGGGATAATATAAGGGTTTGTCAAGAAGCGTGCTATCTTATCGGCAAAGGTCTCCTCAAACATGACCTTTTCTGCGTCTTGCAGCCCGAGTTCTGCCAGAAGGGCATCCTCATTTTCGACAGTCCCTTCACTATAGCCGACTTTGCCAGCCTGAGAAGCCGTTAAGGTCAATAGCTTTCCTTCCCAGGAGTCATATTCAGACGGAAGGTCTATATCAGTTTCTGCCATCGCCTTAGCAAAGGATGGATCACGTCCGCTGGACTCTGCCGCTTTCTCCATATTGGCCAGCCAGTAAGATTGAGCCTTCTCATTCGCAGCATTCCCATCAGAGGTAATAACTGCCGCTGCCCCCATCGTCGCTCCCGGTACCATGTATATTTCATCAGCATTCAAAGAAATGAAGGCCCCAGCCGATAATGCACGATTATCCACGAACGCCACTGTCTTGATGTCCGTTTCCGTGAAGATTTGCCCGATTCTATCTGCTGCATCAACAGCGCCGCCTGGTGTATTAATATCAAAAATGATTGCCTCAGCTCCACCCTCTTCAGCCGTCTCGATAGCGCGGCTCAAGAAGTTGGCCAATCCTTTCTCTACTTCATTATGTATAGGAACGATGTAGACCTTCTCAGCATTACCCGAACTCACATCCGGTCCGCTTATGAAGCTCAAGCAAAAGGCGGCAATAAAAAAGAGCGACCACCAACGTTTTCGCAATATGTCTCTCCCTCCTTCCATTTTTCCTTATATCTCATTATACGGGCAAAAACCTTATTAGTTTCAATAATCTTCTGGATTTATCTCTTTTTTCCTAAAAATAAATAAAAAACCCGTAAATCAATTGATTCACGGGTTTTATATGTCTTATTTTGTAAGATGTTGCAGTACCAGTTTATTAACTAAAGATCCATCAGCTTTGCCCTTCACCTTCGGCATAATAGCGGACATTACTTTCCCCATATCAGCCTTAGAAGTGGCATTTGTTTGGGCGATCGCCTCTGCGACAAGCGCATCCAACTCTTCCTCGCTTAATTGTTTCGGCATATAGCTTTCTACAACAGCAATTTCAGCTTGAAGCTTATCGGTTAAGTCCTGGCGCCCTGCTTTATCAAATTCTTGAAGGGAATCTTTTCGTTGCTTTAACTCACGTGAAAGCACGGTCAACTCTTCATCCTCGGATAATTCTTGTTTGCCAAGCTTAATCCCTTCATTCTGAAGAGAAGCCTTCATCATTCGGATAACGGAGAGCTTGTCTTTATCTTTGTCTTTCATAGCTTGTTTCATATCGCTGTTTAAACGCTCAACAAGACTCATTAAAGGCACCTCTTTTTAGTACTTGCGTTTTCTCGCAGCTTCAGACTTTTTCTTACGTTTAACACTAGGTTTTTCATAGAATTCGCGCTTTCTTACTTCCTGCATAGTACCTTGCTTGGAAACTGTGCGTTTGAAGCGTCGAAGAGCATCTTCAAGCGATTCGTTTTTCTTAACGACTGTTTTAGACATCTCTTTCCCTCCCTCCGAGCACAACAACTCTAATTTCCTCATGTTGAAGGAAACCATGTACCTTAAAATTATAATATATCAGGTATCTTAGGTCAACTAATTATTCCAATTTTAAAGCTTGGTTTTCTCGCTTTCTTCCTGCATTGTAAACAGCTGACGAAATGTGCCCATTCTCATGCATCACGAGGCTTCATCGGCTAATGGGAAAGTCCGCAGACTAGACATATCAGTCGCAGGAAGCGACCTCTTTTGTTTTATGGTTTTTTACAGGCTAGCCCATCCAGTTGGTCATCAAAAAGAGCCTAAGGCTCACGATGAAACCTTAGGCTCTCACATTTTATTGTGCGACTGCTTGGACTTGGTCGTCGAGGACGCGGACGAATTGCCCTTCACTGTATGGATAGCCGGCTTTCGTAATTTTCACCTTGACGATTTGGCCGACCATTTCCTCTGTAGCCGGGAAGACAACCTTCAGGTAATTATCCGAATAACCTTGGTATAAGCCTTCTCCTTCTTCGAAGCGGTCTTCAGGAATAACTTCGAGAACCTCATTCTCATACTTAGAGGCAAACTCTTTCGCCAATTGATCAGAAAGAGCAATCAAACGATGGACGCGGTCATTCTTCACATCCTCATCGATTTGGTCCTCCATACGTGCAGCTGGCGTACCAGTCCGTTTTGAATATGGGAAGACGTGAAGCTCAGAGAAACGCTGTTCCTTGATGAAGTTATAGGTTTCCATGAATTCTTCCTCTGTTTCCCCCGGGAAGCCAACGATTACGTCTGATGTGATTGCAAGGTTAGGCAATGCCTCTCTCAAGCGTGCTACACGCTCAGCGTAGAATTCCGTTGAATACTTGCGTCGCATTCTCTTCAGCACTGTATTGGAGGCTGATTGAATCGGGATGTGCAAGTGAGGGACAACCTTGTCAGATTTCCGCAATACTTCAATGACCTCATCTGAGATTTGCGAAGCTTCAATGGAGGAAATCCGGATACGTTTCAATCCGTTCACTTTCTCATCCAAATCCTTAAGAAGCATGGCGAGATTATAATCCTTCAAGTCTTCTCCATAGCCGCCTGTATGAATGCCTGTCAGGACAATTTCCTTGTATCCGGCATCTACAAGCTGCTGGGCTTGATGAACGACTTCCTGCGGGTCACGTGAGCGCAGGAGACCACGTGCCCACGGAATGATGCAGAAGGTGCAGAAGTTATTGCATCCTTCCTGGATTTTCAATGATGCACGTGTACGGTCAGTGAAGGCTGGCACGTCCATTTCTTCATAGACTCTTGTCTTCATAATATTGCGGACGCCATTGATTGGCTGGCGCTCTTTTCGGAAGGTATCAATATAGTCTAAAAGCTTCCCGCGGTCCTGTGTTCCTACAACAATATCCACACCCGGAATAGCCATAATTTCCGCTGGAGAAGTTTGAGCGTAACAGCCTGTTACGCAGATAACAGCATCCGGATTTTTACGGACTGCTCTCCGGATGATTTGACGGCTTTTCTTATCGCCGGTATTTGTGACTGTACATGTATTAATAATATAGACATCTGCTACTTGTTCAAAATCTACTCGATCATATCCTGATGCCTGAAACAGCTGCCATATCGCTTCTGTTTCATAATGATTCACTTTACATCCTAATGTATGGAACGCTACGGTTGCCATTTCCTTCACCTCACTAATTCTAATTGATAAGATATCGCTGATAAGGCATACATTGGCGCTGTCTCCGTCCGGAGAATACGCGGTCCTAGACTGCATGTTCTAAAGCCTTGAGCTATCAGTCCTTCAATCTCTTTCTCGTCCAAACCACCTTCGGGCCCAAAGACGATTAAAAGCTTCTCACCCTGCTTGATTTCCTTTAAGGTCTCGACTAGCCGCAAGCTTTCTCCTTGCTTGGCCTCCTCTTCATAAGCTACAAGCTTATGATCATAATCTTCGGCCAGCTGAAGCAAGCGATTGAATGTGACCGGGTCATCAATTTGCGGGATAACGGTGCGATGCGATTGCTCCGCCGCCTCTTTCGCAATCTTGCGCAGCCGTTCTGTTTTTTTGGCGGCTTTTTTTGCATCCCATTTTACGATGGAACGAGTTGCCATAAAAGGGATAAACGCATGGGCACCAAGCTCTGTCCCTTTTTGAATGACCCACTCTAATTTATCCCCTTTAGGCAAGCCGTTCGCGATGCTCACTTGAATAGGCAATTCCTTCGTTTCATCCACCCAGTCAACGATTCGGCCACGAAGAGTTTGTTCGAGGATATCATCGATTTCGATAAGTGCGGTCTTGGTGTTAACCACCCCGTAGAAACGGTCTCCTGTCTCCATCCGCATTACTCGGGTCATATGGTGAAAGTCATCTCCTGAGACTGTTACGGTATCTTCATCGATCATTTCTTGAATAAAATATCTCTGCATGGCCTCGCATCCTTCTTCCTTACTTATCTTAATTTCCGTTCCAGCTTATTGCTTTCGTGCTGTAATGGACACCCAGTCCTCCATGGTCACGACTTCATCTATGACCAATCCTGATTTCACGATCGCCTCTTCAACTTCCGCTCTTTTCTGTTTAATGATTCCGGAAGAAATGAAGAGTCCGCCAGACTTAAGCAGGCGCGCTACATCATCAGTGAAGCGGACAATGACCTCAGCAAGAATGTTGGCGACAATGATATCAGCTTCAAATTCCACGCCCTTTAACAGGTCATTTTGCTTAATCGTCACTTTATCATGAACTTTGTTCAGTTTGCAATTGATCTTGGCACTATTTACAGCGACTTCATCCAAGTCAAGCGCAAGGATTTCCTCTGCCCCATATTTAGCTGCAGCAATCGTCAAAACACCTGAGCCAGTACCCACATCGATGATGCGCATGCCAGGCTTGACCCGTTTTTCAAGTGCCTGGATGCATAGAATTGTCGTAGGATGCGTACCTGTTCCAAACGCCATCCCTGGGTCAAGCTCGATAATTTTCTCATCACTGCTGACAGGTGTATACTCTTCCCATGTTGGGACAATCGTGATTTGTTCAGAGATCTTCACTGGGTGATAATACTTCTTCCACGCTGTCGCCCATTCTTCCTCATTCACTTCACTAATTGTCACTTTATTCACGCCTAGGTCAATATCATACTCAACAAGGTTATTGATCAATTCTTTGATTCCATCAACGGTTTCTCCAAGGAAACTATTAACCGGCAAGTACGCCTTAACAATGACGCCCTCATCCGGGAAGTCATTAGGGTCGAGCTGATAGATTTCGCCGAATACATTCTCCCTCTCACGGACAAGTTCAAGCGGATCTTCAATCACCACACCGCTTGCTCCAGCCTCATGCAATATATTCGATATTGGTTCGACTGCTTCATTTGTTGTATGAATACATAATTCGGACCACTTCATCATCTACCAACTCCTACCTGTTTATTCACCTTTAAATGCTCGTTTTACTTTTGAGAAGAAACCTTCCTCATGTTCGTCCAGCTGACCTTGGCCGCTGATTTCCGCAAACTCCCTGATCAGTTCCTTTTGCTTATCAGAAAGCTTTGTCGGTGTTACGACTAAAATGCGGATATGCTGGTCACCTTGGCCATAGCCCCTTACATTCTGCACACCCTTGCCTTTCAATCGGAAACGTGTGCCTGTTTGCGTGCCTGCAGGAACCTTCAGTTTCACTTTCCCATGGATGGTCGGAACTTCAATCTCATCCCCGAGAGCTGCCTGTGCAAACGTAATTGGCATTTCACAATAAATATCATCCCCATCACGCTCGAAAAACTCGTGAGGTTTAATTTGGAATACGACAAATAAGTCTCCGGCAGGGCCGCCATTAACACCAGGCTCCCCTTTGCCAGGTACACGTAATTGCTGACCATCATCCACGCCAGCCGGAACCTTGATTTGGATCTTATTGCGTTTTCTGACCGTACCTTTTCCATGACAGGTTGCGCATTTATTCTTAATGATCTTCCCTGTACCGCTGCAGTGCTGACATACACGGCGGTTTACAATCCGGCCAAATGGTGTATTTTGCTCCACATTCAGCTGGCCAGTGCCATGACAATGCGAGCATGTCTCTGGGGATGTTCCCGGCTTAGCGCCAGTTCCCTTACATGTATCACACTCTTCATCTCTCGGAATTTCAATCGTAGTCTCCGTTCCAAAGCACGCTTCTTCAAACGACAAAGTCATCGTGTATTGAAGGTCATCCCCTTGACGCGGTGCATTCGGATCGCGGCGACGGCCGCCGCCTCCGCCAAAGAATGTATTGAAAATATCCTCAAAACCGCCAAAGCCTTCGAAGCCGGCACCGCCAGCTCCACCGAATCCTTGAGTTGGATCCTCATGGCCGAATTGGTCATAGCGGGCTCTCTTCTGGTCATCGCTTAAGACTTCATAAGCTTCCTTGACCTCTTTGAACTTATCCGCTGCATCTGCTTCTTTATTAATGTCAGGGTGATATTGTTTGGAAAGGCGACGATACGCTTTCTTCAATTCATCCTTCGAGGCATTTTTGCCAACCCCAAGCACCTCATAATAATCCCGTTTGCTCATTCCTCACACTCCTGATTCTTTTAATATCCGTCGTTTCACATAAAAAATATTGTACCACTTGATAAACATGCGTTGCAATATAAACAGCAAATGGATAAGACGTTAAAAAAAGCCAAAGTCAAGCAAACCTTGACTTTGACTATTTTTGTACGGTCATTATTTTTTGTCGTCATCCACTTCAGTGAACTCTGCGTCCACAACATCATCTGCTTTGCCCGCACCATCTTGGCCTTGCTGAGCCTGCTGCGCTTGTGCCGCTTGCTCATAAAGCTTCACGCTAAGTGCTTGAACGATTTCTTGCAAGGCATCTTTCTTTTCTTTCATAGCTGCAAGGTCATTCTTTTCAATTGCTTCTTTCAAAGCATCTTTCGCTTCGGTTGCTTTTTGAACCTCTGCTGCATCTACTTTGCCTTCAAGCTCTTTTAATGTTTTTTCAGTTTGGAATACGAGGCTGTCAGATTCGTTTCTGAGTTCCGCTTCTTCCTTGCGTTTCTTATCAGCTTCCGCATTCTCTTCTGCTTCTTTCACCATACGCTCGATTTCTTCATCGCTTAGGGAAGTAGCAGATTGGATTGTGATAGCCTGTTCTTTATTTGTGCCAAGGTCTTTCGCACGAACGTTAACGATACCGTTATTGTCAATATCGAATGTTACTTCAATTTGCGGAATACCGCGTGGTGCTGGCGGAATGTCCGTTAATTGGAAACGGCCAAGTGTTTTGTTGTCCGCAGCCATTTGACGCTCCCCTTGAAGGACATGGATATCAACCGCTGTTTGGTTATCAGCTGCTGTTGAGAAGATTTGAGATTTGCTTGTCGGAATGGTTGTATTACGGTCGATTAAACGAGTGAATACACCGCCCATTGTTTCAATTCCTAAAGATAGAGATGTTACGTCAAGCAATACAACATCTTTAACGTCACCAGTGATAACGCCACCTTGAATAGCTGCACCCATCGCCACAACTTCGTCAGGATTTACACCTTTATGAGGTTCCTGGCCTGTTTCTTTCTTGATTGCTTCCTGTACGGCAGGAATACGAGTAGAACCGCCAACAAGGATAACCTTATCGATTTCGGATGGGGATAAGCCTGCATCGCGAAGCGCTTGACGAGTAGGTCCCATTGTTCTTTCAACAAGATCAGCTGTAATTTCATTAAATTTCGCACGAGTAAGCGTCACATCCAAGTGCAATGGTCCTGCTTCTCCAGCCGTGATGAACGGAAGAGAGATTTGTGTGGATGTTACACCTGAAAGGTCTTTTTTCGCTTTTTCAGCAGCATCTTTTAAGCGTTGAAGCGCCATTTTGTCCTTAGACAAGTCAATGCCATTTTCTTTGCGGAACTCTTCAATCAAGTACTCCATTACTGCGTTATCAAAGTCATCTCCGCCAAGACGGTTGTCACCGGCAGTGGAGCGAACTTCGAATACGCCATCACCTAATTCTAGGATGGAAACGTCGAATGTACCGCCGCCAAGGTCGAATACAAGAATTTTTTGATCTTCGTCTGCTTTATCAAGACCATAGGCTAACGCTGCAGCAGTAGGCTCGTTGATGATACGCGCAACCTCTAGGCCCGCAATACGTCCTGCGTCTTTTGTTGCTTGGCGTTCTGCATCATTGAAATAAGCTGGTACAGTGATAACCGCTTTGGATACTTTCTCGCCTAAGTATTCTTCTGCATAGGATTTCAAATATTGAAGGATAATTGCAGATACTTCTTGCGGAGAATAGTCTTTACCTTCAATGTTTACTGTGTAGTCTGTGCCCATATGACGTTTAATGGAGCTTACTGTGTTCAAGTTCGTGATTGCTTGGCGTTTAGCCACTTCACCAACCTGACGCTCGCCGTTTTTGAAAGCAACAACTGATGGAGTTGTTCTGTTTCCTTCTGGATTAGGAATTACCTTTGGTTCCCCGCCCTCTAGCACGGATACGCAAGAGTTAGTGGTTCCTAAGTCAATACCGATAATTTTGCTCATGAATAATTACCTCCCGTAATATGTAACCTTATTGATTCACCTTCACCATTGATGGTCGAATCACACGGTCTTTGAGTTTATAGCCTTTTTGAAGCTCATCCACTACAATATTTGAACCATAGTCCGGATTATTGTCCTGCATGACAGCTTGATGCTGATGCGGGTCGAATTCCTCGCCAACGGCTTTAATTTCTTCCACGCCTTCTTCCTTAAGCGCTGCTTGAATGCCGCTTAACACCATGTTCATTCCTTGAAGAAGTGCCTTTGTTTCATCATTCTCAGAGGAAATCTTAAGCGCTCTTTCAAAGTTATCAAGCGCTGGCAGTAAGTTTGTCACCAAGGATTGCGCTCTATACTTCTGCGCTGCCTCAGCATCAAGCTTAACGCGGCGGCGATAATTGTCAAAATCAGCGTAAAGGCGCAAATATTTTGCTTCCGCTTCCTTCAGCTTCTGTTCAAGCTCAGCTTCTCTTGTGCTTTCTTGCTCCTCGGCTACCTCATCAGAAGCCGCATCAGCTGCACCAGATTCGGATGTTGAATCTGTATCTTGTGTTTCATTAACATCTGTTTCATCAAAAATCTCTTCAATTGTTTCATCTACAGTTTGTTCCTGTTTGTTTTCAGCCACTGCTTCTCACCTCCCTAAAAGCTTTCCAATATATCCAGCAATAATATTACTACTATTACCGTTACTTTTTATTTTGATACTGCTCTGTGAGCATCGAACTCAAATTGTCAGAGAAAAAGGACAGCAAGCCAATGACGCGAGCATAGTCCATCCTGGTTGGCCCAAGAATTGCGATAGAACCTAAGCTCTCATCTCCTATGGAATAGGATGCGCTTATGATGCTGCAGTTGCTTAGTGCAAGATTATTATTCTCATGACCAATTCGGACATTGATGCCAACAGGTGTTTGACTTACCAATTCATACAAATCCTTTTCCTGTTCGATGACATTCAGAATCGCTTTCACTTTCTCAATATCATGGAATTCAGGCTGGCTGAGCATATTGGCTTTTCCGCCAAAGAACAGCTTCTCATTGGCCGGAATCTGCAAAGTTGTCGCAATCATATGCAGCACCATATCATAATTCGTGATATGCTGCTTCAGCAGAACGGCTACCTCCTTATAGATTTTCTCCCTCAACTGTGTTAATGGAACCCCTATAAGGCGGTCATTTAAAATATTGACGATTCTCTCCATTTCATCCATATCGATGCCTGGCGGAAGATAAATCATCTTATTCTCAACATGCCCCGTATCGGTGACAATGATGGCTGTTGCCATATTATTGCCAAGCGGCACGATTTGAATCCTGCGTAAGTAGTTATCTGACACAGCAGGTCCGAGCATGATCGTCGTGTAATTGGTGATCTCTGAAAGAATGCCAGCTGACCGTTGGACAATCTTCTCAAGTTCAAAAAGCTTATCTTTAAAAATCGATTTTAACTTATGGATGTCTTCTTGTTGAAGCTGCTGCGGTGATACGAGATGATCCACATAGTACCGATACCCTTTTTCAGAGGGAATACGCCCGGAGGAGGTGTGGGTTTTCTCTATATATCCCATTTCCTCAAGGTCAGCCATTTCATTCCTGATGGTAGCCGAACTGAGCGAAATGCCATCCTTCTTCGAGATATTCCGTGAACCGACAGGCTGAGCGGTAGAAATAAAATCATCGATGATCACTTGCAAAATAAGCAGTTGTCTGTTTGTTAACATCGATAATCACCCCTGTTAGCACTCTTTACTCTCGAGTGCTAAGTCTATAAATAAAGTATCAAAACGGTCGGAAGGTGTCAACGGTTATGATTGTGTTTTCAGTATCATTTTTTAACTATAGTAAAAAATCTTGAAATACCTCATTGCCAATCAGTTTCCCTTGACGGGTGAGCTTGATTTTCCCCTCACTGATAACGAGTAATTCCTTTTGAGTCAAATTGGTGATTACCTCACCAAACACCTCATTCATATCAACACCGAAATGGCGCTTAAACCCTTCTAGCGAAACCCCGTCTGTTTTCCTGAGGCCGAGGAACATTTCCTCTTCCATCCTCTCCCTCATCGAGACATTTATCTGCTCAATAATAGGTTTCTCTCCATTGCCGATGGCATTCATGTATTTTTTCAAGGGACCATGATTATGGTAGCGTATCCCATCCAAATAGCCGTGCGCGCCCGCTCCAAACCCATAGTACTCTTCATTATTCCAATAGACGAGATTATGCTTGCTCTCATAGCCCGGTTTACCAAAATTAGATATCTCATATTGATGATATCCCGCCCGTTCCATCCGATCCATCACATATTCATACATGGAAGCCTCTGTATCCTCTGAAGGCAAGCTCAGCTTTCCTTTATTAAGCATAATATAAAAGACGGTTTTCGGCTCAATGATAAGCGAATAAGCGGAGAAATGCGGAAGCTCAAACTCCAGCGCACGGTCAATCGTTTCTTTCAAATCATCGATTGTCTGTCCAGGCAGCGAATAAATAAGATCAATGCTTATATTTTCAAATCCTGCTTCACGGGCAAGGCTGACCGTACGGTACACATCATCCACATTATGGGCACGACCGATTTTTTTCAACAGTTGTTCGTTAAAGGTCTGGACACCCAGGCTCAAGCGATTGACCCCTGCCTCCTTCATGACGGCAAGCTTATCCTTTGTCAAGTCACCTGGATTGGCCTCAATTGTAAATTCATAGCCCTTTCCAAGACGAATATGATCATGAATGGAAGTGAGAAGTCTTTCCATCTGGAAAGCATCAAGCGCCGTTGGTGTTCCCCCTCCGATAAATACCGTCTTCATTTCTTTGTTATCCAAGTCATATAAGGACATCTCTTTGCCCAGTGCCTCTATATACTCATCGACCGGCTGGTTTTGAATGAAAAATTTATTAAAATCGCAGTAATGACAAATCTGCGTGCAAAATGGTATATGAACATACATGCTTTGTGCCAATAGATAGCACCTCTTTTCTTCGAACTGGTGGTACTGCACTATCATCATAATAAAAATGAGGCCAGAACAAAAATGTCCGGCCTCCAAGGTTTCGTATTCCTGTTATTTTTTCGTGTTTGAATCATCCATTTTCAGGACAGCCATGAAGGCTTCCTGCGGCACTTCAACAGAACCGACCTGCTTCATCCGCTTCTTCCCTTCTTTTTGCTTCTCTAGAAGCTTACGCTTACGGGAGATGTCCCCGCCATAACATTTGGCAAGAACGTTCTTCCTCATCGCTTTAATAGAAGAGCGTGCAATGATCTTATTACCGATTGCCGCTTGTACAGGCACCTCAAATTGCTGGCGCGGAATGAGCTCTTTCAACTTCTCAACAATGACCTTGCCGCGCTCATAGGCAAAGTCTTTGTGAACGATGAAGCTTAAGGCATCGACTGTTTCTCCGTTAAGAAGGATATCCATCTTAACCAGTTTTGATTCTTTATAGCCGATTAATTCATAGTCGAAGGATGCATATCCCTTCGTACTTGATTTCAACTGATCAAAGAAATCATAGACAATCTCAGAAAGCGGAATTTCATATATGATACTCACACGATTCTCATCAACATATTGCATATCGATAAAGTTGCCGCGCTTCGTTTGGCATAATTCCATGATTGCTCCAACAAAGTCATTCGGCGCCATCAATGTCGCCTTCACATATGGCTCTTCGATGCGGTCAATCTTTTGCGGGTCAGGCATATTAGAAGGGTTGTCAATATCAAGATCTGTTCCGTCTGTCATCTTTACCTTGTAAATAACGCTCGGCGCGGTTGTAATCAAATCAATATTGAATTCCCGCTCAATCCGCTCTTGAATGATTTCCATATGAAGCAGCCCGAGGAATCCGCAGCGGAAACCAAATCCAAGCGCTTGGGATGTCTCTGGTTCATATTGCAAAGCAGAGTCATTTAACTGCAGCTTCTCTAATGCTTCACGTAAATCATTAAATTTCGCTGTATCAATAGGATAAAGACCGCAATACACCATTGGATTTAAGCGGCGGTAGCCAGGAAGCGGCTCAGTCGCCCCATTCTTGGCATTTGTGATTGTGTCCCCTACTTGGGTGTCGCCAACATTCTTGATTGCTGCCGTCAAGAATCCTACATCTCCGACAGTCAGCTCATCACAAACGGTTGCCTTTGGCGTATGAACACCTACTTCGATGACCTCAAATTCCTTGCCTGTTGCCATCATTTTGATCTTATCGCCAGGCTTCACTGTGCCTTCTACGACACGGATATAAGCGATAACACCGCGATACGCGTCATATAAGGAGTCAAAAATTAGCGCTTTTAAAGGCGCTTCTGGGTCTCCGCTCGGCGCAGGGACTTTCTCGGCAATCTGCTCCAGGATTTCCTCAATGCCGATTCCAGCTTTCGCTGATGCAAGTACTGCTTCAGAGGCATCAAGGCCAATCACGTCCTCAATCTCCTGGCGCACGCGCTCAGGATCCGCACTTGGCAAATCAATCTTATTGATGATTGGCAGGATTTCCAGGTCATTATCAAGCGCAAGGTACACATTGGCCAATGTTTGCGCTTCAATGCCTTGGGCAGCGTCTACAACGAGAACTGCCCCTTCACAAGCCGCAAGGGATCGGGAAACTTCATAAGTGAAGTCAACATGTCCTGGAGTATCGATTAGATGGTAAATATATTCCTCTCCATCTTTTGCTTTATATTTCAATTGAACGGCATTTAATTTAATTGTAATGCCGCGCTCTCTTTCCAAATCCATGGAATCCAGCAGCTGATCCTTCATTTCTCTGGACGTGAGGGCATTGGTCTTCTCTAATATTCTGTCCGCTAATGTCGATTTCCCATGGTCAATATGGGCGATAATCGAGAAGTTACGGATCTTGCTTTGTCTTTTTAGCCGTTCCTGATTATTCATTGTCGTTTTCACTCCTGTTACTTTCAAAACACAGATACTGTTGATTATAGCAGAAAGAAATTCAAACCGTAAACGGTTAATGCACGAGGCGTCAGAATTAAATTCTTCCTCCCCGGATTCCGTCCGAGGCAACAGGGTTCACTAACGTAGTGACAGCCTCTGTTTACAGATAAAAAACCCGAAAAACATATGTCTTTCGGGAAATGGGTATCTTATTCATTTGAAATTAAATCGGCAAGCCCTTGAAAAATGCCTGTACACGCATTGGAGATACCTTTGCCTGCACTTGAGAGGACATTATAGGCTTTCCATTCTTCCATTTCCTCTTTCTTCTCCTCAATATCCGCCATCGAGATATCCTGCCCGAGCATGGTCGCATTGATTTCCCCGTCGCCCTCTTTCTCTACCGTAAAGGCTTCATACATCTTCGGATCATCATATCCTTGCATTTTCTTCATGTTTTGGTTGGCATATTGCATACCCAAAATCACGCCGAAGAAAAGCAGCAGAATAAGCAAACTTGCCTTCCATATAAATTTACCCATTTGGCATTCTCCTTTTTCGTGATTTTCCAGTTAATCAGTTGCCATCACCCATAACAGCTTCTGCATCAAGTATATGCTCAGACAGCGCTCCAGCGAGAACGTCCATGGAGTGATTCAACTCCTCCATCGTA
Organism: Pradoshia eiseniae; assembly: GCF_002946355.1. Classification (NCBI taxonomy): domain Bacteria; kingdom Bacillati; phylum Bacillota; class Bacilli; order Caryophanales; family Bacillaceae; genus Pradoshia; species Pradoshia eiseniae. Next base: position 141,115 of record NZ_PKOZ01000001.1, on the reverse strand, counting down.
TTGTCCACCCCGCCTGCTTCAACGAGCATAGCGTTTTCGGATAAATCCTGATTAAATTTCCCATTTGTGGAAGCACCTCTCTTCTCGAAAACTCCACGGCTGAGCCCAGGGTATTTATCCGAAATCCGCTTATGAATTTCCTTCGCAAGCTTCAAATTCTTCTCATAGTTCGGGTTCTCTCCCCCGATGATAAAACAAATTTTTGCATAATCCTTCCCATTAATATTAATGGTTGTCACTTTTTTTCTTTGCGAATCTCGATGAACATCAATATAGTAGTGTGTATCTTTTTTTTGCGCTACGGCTGCCTCAATGATTTTCCTAGACTCTGTATAGGAGCTGGCATAACTCAAATTCTTCTTTTGCAACTGGGCATAAACATCCGTTTTGTCGACCTTCGCTCCCACGCCTCTTTCTTCCAAAGCATCCTTCAGTTTATCACCTACAAGCGTAACGTTCACCTTCGAATGGGAAGCCGCATTAGGGTCTGTCACCCCTTTTAATAGAGGAAGATAAGATTCCCGTGTATGAGAGAAATAAATGAATACTTGTTTTTCCTCAGGAGACGCTTTTTTCTCTTCTTTTGAGCCTTCCTCCTTCTCTATTGGGTCAACATCCGAATCCTTTTCAAGCGACTCCGGCAAAGGAGCGGATTCAATCGGCATATTCGTGTAATTTGTCCCTTCGCCCGCAATTAGAATATCCCCATCAAAGAGTGAATAGCCAGGCAATTCTCTGCCAAGCAAGCTTCTTGGGTCATCCAGCGTTATATTCGTCACATATTGAAACAGTTGCTCCCCGATTGTCGGCACCTCACCAGTGGGCAATGTTTGCTGAAAATACACATTTCCTTTAACAAGATGCTTATAAAGAGTCTTACCTGCCATCTGCCTTGTTGCTTCATTTAAGGAATTAGATGAAACGCGATATTCAGGCTTCAAGGCTGTCAGCAGCCCGATCAGCAGAAATAAAATCATCATGGCGCCGGCAAGATAAACGAAAAAACGGATTATGGTGGCTGCTTTCAATGCGATAATCAGATTAGACTTTGTCTGTTTCATGGTTCCACCCTTTCAGAAGCATTCTAGTAAATTGTATGCTCTGATAGAGTTGCTAGAACCCATAGTTTTGATTTAATGCGTATAATAACCGGTATTATCCTGGTTAACCGCTTGGTGAAGGGCTGCATTTAGACCGTTCGCTACCAAATTGGCCATATCCTCAATGAATACATCCACTTCCTTTGGCGTAACCATCAGGTTATGGCCAAGCGGCGAAAGGACCTCATGAATGAGCCTTCTCTTCTCATCCTCCGGCAACGTTCCGATAATTCCAAGAAAGGTTTTTCGTTGCTCCTCCCCCGGCAAATCCTCGTCACTTAGCTTTTTCTTCTCACCAAAGGTCATTCCAGCTGGCGCAAGCGCCCTTGATGGCCGGTCGCCTTCCTTCATTTCTCGGCCAAAATGTTTGAGGATGTAGTCAATCGTGTCAGATGTGATGGTCACAGCGTCCACAACAGTCGGCATACCAACTGAAATAACGGGTACGCCAAGCGTTTCCTTGCTTAGCTCTTTGCGTTTATTGCCCACGCCTGAGCCTGGATGAATGCCCGTATCTGTTAATTGTATCGTCGTATTGACTCGGTCGATCGAACGTGCTGCTAGCGCATCAATGGCAATGATGAAGCCAGGCTTGGTCTTCTCTACAATTCCCTTGATAATATCACTCGTCTCGATTCCGGTCAGTCCCATCACCCCAGGAGAAATCGCGCTGACTGGCCTGAATCCTTCCGAGACAGCTGTAGGCTGATATTCAAACAAATGGCGAGTCACAATTAAATTCTCTATGACTGCCGGCCCGAGCGCATCCGGAGTTACATGCCAATTACCAAGACCCACCACAAGGCAAGAATCATCCGCTGACAGCCCGATCCTCTCCAGAATATACCCAAGCTGCTTAGCAAATACTGCCTCAACTCTTCTTTGCAGCTCCGAATCCTGATCGCGAATCCCTTGCATTTCCATTGTTATATAAAAGCCAGGCTTTTTGCCGACCTCCTTCTCTCCTTCCTCTGTGATTTCCACATAGGAAAGCTCAATACCGTCAATCTCTTTTTCCTTCAGGATAACGCCGGCAATCTTAGAGCTATCTTCTACTTCCTCAATCAGTAATTCCCTTGCCTCTATAGCCAAATCCGTTCGTATGGCATACGATGATAAATCCAATTTCTTATTCAAACTTAAAAAACCCCCTCAATCATTCTTTTCCTATTAGGATTGCCTGATTGAGAGAGTCTCATTCTTTCCGGAAGGAAGAATTGACCGATTGTTAGAGTAAAAATCTGAAGACAATTTTCCATCACTATTCAGAGAACATGCAGCAAAATTTCAATGTAAAGATAAGAAACTTAACAGTAAAAACCTATATTCCGTAAGCATTTTTTATTTTGCTTCATCTTGAGTATTGCATTAAGATATACATTTTGATAGAATATCATATGTTGTGAATGTTAATTGATAAGAATATCGAGTTGACATAATTCGGTTTCTGGAGGTGAAACAAATGGCAAACATCAAATCCGCTATCAAACGCGTTAAAACTAGCGAAGCTGCTAGAGCTCATAATATCGCTCAAAAATCAGCTGTACGTACAAACGTTAAGAAAGTAGAAGCTGCTATCGCATTAAACGATGCAACTGCTGCTAAAGACTCTATCGTAGCTGCTGTTAAAGGACTAGATAAGGCTGCAACTAAAGGCTTAATCAGCAAAAACGCTGCTGCCCGCAAAAAATCTCGTCTAATGAAAAAAGTTAACCAACTTAACGCTTAATAAAACGCACCCTTTATAGGGTCGTTTTTTTATCGCACTGGCCATTGCTCTTTCGGACGTTTGCCTAACCTCCAAAAGCCATGGCCTTTTTCTTTTCCCTCTTTTTCTGCCCTTTTCCCCGCCGTAAACACTTCATAGTATGAACTTCTCCTCCGAATCATATATTGATAAAAAAGATTCGACAGGAAGGGAAGTGAGATTATGCAAATCCATGTTGTCCGACAAGGTGAAAGCATTTATTCGATTGCCCAGGCCTACAATATAAGCGCCAACCAAATTATCTCCTCCAATGCACTTCAGGCACCCAATGAACTTGTTATCGGTCAAGCGCTCGTTATCCCTATCACAGGAAGGTATCACTGGGTGCAGCAAGGCGAAACCCTCTATAGCATAGGGAGAATGTTTGGTGTCTCTCCTGAAAAAATTGCAGATGCAAATAATATTTCCATCAACGAACCCCTTACTGTGGGCTTGAGGCTGTACATCCCACCAAGTTCTAAACGAGATGCCGAATTTAATGCTTACGTTGAGCCCCGAGGATCGGCAGTATCTGAAACCCTGGAAGAAGAGACCCGAATCGCCGCACCTCACTTAACCTATTTATCCCTTTTCAGCTACCAGGTCTTGCGCGACGGCAAGCTAAAAGCACCCTTACTGGATAATTTCCCTACGATTGCGAGCGACAATGGCAATGCGCTCGTTATGGTTGTAACAAATCTTGAGAACGAGGGATTTAGCGGAGATTTGGCAAGCGTCATATTGAATAATGAGAGTCTTCAGGATACATTATTTAACAATATCGCTGAAACGGCGAGGAGAGTCGGCTTTCGTGACATCCACTTCGACTTTGAGAATCTAAAGGCGTCAGACCGCAATGCCTACACCTCTTTCCTAAGGCGAGCAAAAGCTCGTTTTTCCAAGGAAGGCTGGCAGATCTCGATTGCCCTTGCTCCTAAAACGAGCGCCAATCAAAAGGGTTCATGGTATGAAGCACATGATTACAAAGCACAAGGAGCGGTCGTCGATTGGGTTCTCATCATGTCGTACGAATGGGGTTACAGCGGAGGTCCAGCCCAAGCTGTATCACCCATTGGCCCTGTGCGCCGTGTCTTGACTTATGCCATATCAGAGATTCCTTCAAGGAAGGTTATGATGGGACAGAATTTATACGGTTATGATTGGACCCTCCCTTTTGTGAAAGGCTCGATTGCCAAGGCCGTTTCCCCACAGCAAGCCATTGCGCTTGCCAGACAATACAAGGTAGAGATCAAATATGACTATACGGCTCAGGCACCCTTTTTCAAGTATACAGACGAAGATGGACAGCAGCACGAGGTCTGGTTTGAGGATGCCCGCTCCATCCAGGCTAAGTTCAATCTTGTTAAGGAGCTTGACCTGCGCGGTGTTAGCTATTGGAAGCTCGGCCTCTCCTTCCCGCAAAACTGGCTGCTTATTCAGGATAATTTCATCGTCACGAAGATATAAGTAAAGAAGGTACCGCAAGTTTTAAAGCGGTACCTTCTTTATTCATGATTGCAAGATAAATAATTCCAGCTGTATTTCCTTATCTCCTAACCCCGTTTTCATCCGATAATCCAGTTCAGCCAGCTGTCCCAGAACCCGGAGCAGGCTCTTTTCAGAGAAATGATTGATTCGTTTCAGCGCGAGTTTCACCGGATATGGGCTCATCTTCAATTTTGACGCGATTTGCATTTGCCCATAACCTTGAGAGCTAAGCTTCTTAACCTGCAGAATAATGCGGTATTGCCGGGCAATTGCGGCCAAAATTCGAATAGGCTCTTCCTTCTGCATCAATAGCTCCTTATAAAGCTCAACCGCCTTTTTCTTCTGCCCATTCAAAATATAATCTACAAGATCGAATACATTCTGATCGAAATTCTTTGGTACAAGTTTATCGACCATCGCTCCATCAATCACTTGCTCATTGGCTGCATAAAGGGCCAGCTTTTCAAGCTCTGTCGCTGCCATCATTAAATGATTGCCTGTCAAAGCCAGCAGCGCTTCGATACCATCTTGAGAAATTGTCACACCTAGAGACTTAGTATGATTGCCAATCCATTTTGCCAAATCCCTTTCATACAATGGCTTCGATTCAAGTACTGCTGCATTACGCTTCAATTCCTTCGTGATTTTCTTACGCTCGTCCAATTTAGGATACGGTGCAATGAAGACAGCAATTGTCGTTGGGGATGGGTTAGCTAAATAGCCTTCAAGACGTTTCAGATCATGCTCCACCTTTTCTTTTTTGCGCTCAGCTGTCAAAAAGGAGGGATTATGAAGGATGACGACACGGCGCTCTCCCATGAAGGGCAATGTTTCCATCTCCTCAATAGCGACCTCCACCGGTGTCTCCTCTAAATCAATCGTAGCGAGATTAAATTCAGCATCCTCATCTGCCAAAGCATACTCGCAAATGAGCTTCTTTGTCTCTTTAATGAAATACTCTTCTTCTCCATATAACAAATAGACTGGACTGAATCGTCCGCTTTTAATAGAATTCCACAAATCAGTGACCAAAATTATCGCCTCTAACTATAATATGCTTCTTTCATCCTAATCGATAGCAGCCATATTTGACAAGAGGTTGCAGGGAAACCGGAACATTCCGGCCCCCTGAAATATATATTAACGCCTTCCTGCCGGACCCGGGATACCAAACAAGAAAGCGAAAAAGCGCATAAGTATTGACTGATTTCACAGCCTTTCTCCAAATACCCGCAAAGTTTTTATAAAAATATGGTGATTGTGGATTTTTTTAACTATTTGTTCTATAATGGTATAGAGGTCAGGGGGGTGGATTCGATGAACGAGTTTGAAAAGAACGTCCAATCAAAAACGAATGATGTCTCAGATTCCATCGTGGGAGTCACAGTTTCATTCGGATTTTTTGCGACCATGTTTATTATCGCCGTAGTAATCCAATTAATCGGCGGCTAAATCTTTCATATGCAAGTTACCACGGCGGCCCCTAGGCCGTTTTTTTATTGGTCATTCAATGCTTCATACTATGGGGGATAGGTCAAAAGCGTGCCAGTTTCCCCCTCAAAAAATCGATAGCTGATACTCCCTTGCTGATCCGTTCGGTAAATCGATACCTTTGATTCCTCCAGGGTATTGATTACCTCCTGATGCGGGTGGCCAAACCGATTGTTCCTGCCAGCTGAAATCACCGCGATCATCGGGCTCACCGCCTGAATGAACGGCTGTGAACTGGAGTTCTTGCTCCCATGATGCCCCACCTTCAAGATGTCTACATTAACGGATTCTGCCCGGCTCATCAACTCCTCCTCACCGCCATGCCCCAAATCCCCGGTAAAGAGCCAATCGAGACCAGCCATTGATGCCTTAATCACAATCGAGGACTCATTCTTCTCCTCTTCTTTCATTGAAGGATGCAAGATGTGAAACGCAGCTCCCTCTTCACTCCAGCTGACCCCTGCCCTAACCTCCTTAATGGGAATTTGTTGTTTAACGGTCTGCTCAATCGCAGGCAATGCCTTAAAGTTCTCTCTCTGTTCAAAGGGGATCACGAGCTCCCGTACCTGAAAGGACTGCAGAATGACCGCTCCTCCGCCTATATGATCCTGATCAGCATGGGTCACAATGAATTTATCGATACGTTTGATTCCCTTGCTCTTTAAAAAAGGAACAAGGATAGCCTTCCCAGGATCATATTCCACCTCACGCTGTGCCCATTTTTCCTTCTCAAAAACCATGGCCCCACCTGCATCAATCAAGTAAACTCCCTCGTCATAAGGCAGTTTTATCAACGTCGCATCCCCTTGTCCAATATCTGCAAACGTCACCTCGCCCTCACTTGAAAAGCGCGAATGATTGTATTGAAGAAATAGCACACCAACAAGAAGTAGGCCGCTCAGCCATAGCATCCTTGACCTCTGCTCCCAGTGAGCAAGGAACACGAATAACCCAAGAAAAATGACAGCGACAATTGTTAACGAGGGCTTTCCGAATAAAAGGACGGCAAAGGGGATATCAGATATATAATTCGCTCCCCTTTCCGTCAGCTGATATAAGAGGTTCAGAAGAGAGGAAGCAGGTCCTTTCATGAAATCAAACAAAACCAGCCCATACACAACGGCAGTCGCGGGAAATAACAGAAATGTAAACAGGGGAACGAAGAGAAGATTTGAGAGGAAGCCAACGAGGGAAATCTCATAGAAATGATAGACCACAAAAGGCAGGGAGACAGCCTGGCAGATAGCGGTGATAAGAAACAGAAGGGTGAGCCCGTTCTTGTCACGGAGTATGATTGAGGAGAAAACCAATGCATATGTCAGCACGAAAGATAATTGAAAGCCTGCCTGAAAGAGCTGATAAGGATCAAAGATTAAATAAAGGATTAAGCAAATGGCTAAAACCTTATCTCCCCCAAGGCTAATCCCAAACGCCCTCGCAAGAAAGAAGAGCGTCGCCATTGAGGAAGCGCGAATAATGGAAGGAGAGAGACCCGTCATGATGGCATAAAGAGGAATGACTGCTGCAACAGACAAAGCAGCCTGTGAGCGGGACAAACCGAGGCGAATGCACAGATAGAAAAAGAAAACGGCGACAAGGCTTACCTGCGTCCCAGATAAGGCCAGAATATGGACAATACCAAGCTTTTGGAATTGCTCATATAGCTCATGCGGCAGATTAGCCTGTTCTCCAAATATCAATGCCTCCGTAAAGCTTCCAGCTGGTTCAGGATAATAGGAACGAATACGTTTAATCTCCTGCTCCCTTAAACGCGAGAGCTTTGTCACCAATCCGCTATTCCCTTCAACCAGATTGCTCATCTTATCCATTTCGAGAATATAATGAGTACGTTTATAACGAAGATACGTTTGAAAATCAAAGCCATTCTCAATCGTCGGCTTAGGCGGAGAGGTCAATTCTCCTGAAGCCATAAAGCTCATTCCCGAGAGAATCGATCGATCGAGAAAGCGAGCCTCGTCTGAGCTTTTAATCGTGTATGTAACCCATAATTTTTCGCCTGATTCCATTCTGGCAAACCCGCTTAACCGGTCTCCATCTCTTGAAGGCATCCCTGTGAATTGCAGGCTAAAAACAGTTTCTTTCCCGCTTAATGCACTCACATTCATTCGATCTATGATCAATACATACGTTGCAAATAGGACAAAAAAGATAAAGAGGAACGTGCAATATCGTAAAGGGAAACGCGAGAATACGAAGAGGAAATAAAAGAGGATAGTGAATATTAGATAAGAGTTAAGATATAGAGAGGCTGTAACGGCAAACACGGCCGTTACAGCCAGATGGTGCATGAACCGTGTGTTCATGCTTGTTGCTGTGCCGGGAATAGCTCAGCAGCCTTTTGCATGTACATCGCAATCTCCTGCTCTGAAATCCCCGATTCTCTGAGTTTATCAATCAATTCTGAAACAAGATTAGCCTTCCCGGTGTCATGAAAATCTATCCATTTCGGGTCGACGATAACCTGTACCACCCTCACACCAGCCTGCTCAAACAACTCTTCCGCATAGGGATGATTCTTGTATGCCTCGGCATAGTAAATCGTCTTAATACCCGCTTGAATTAATGCCTTACAGCATTGAAGACAAGGAAAATGCGTCACATAGATCTCGGCCCCATCAACAGGCACACCGAATTTAGCGCATTGCAGCAATGCGTTCATCTCCGCATGAATGGTGCGCACGCAGTGATTGTCAATGACATAGCATCCTTCATCCACACAGTGGACACCGCCAGCAATTGAGCCATTATATCCCCCGGCAATGATTCGGTTATCGCGCACAATGCTCGCGCCTACCATTAATCTTGTGCATGTACTGCGCAAAGCCAGCAAATGGCTTTGCGCCATAAAATATTGTTCCCAGGATATACGCTCCATGTATGTTCCCCTCTTTCTTCTGTATTGCTTACAATTTAACAAGAAAACATAGCCACAGACAAGTCCTATTATTTTTCTAGCTTGAAATAAGGTCTTTTAACTTTTCATATGTTTTTTCACCTATCCCGCTCACAAGCTTTAGGTCCTCAATCGTTTTAAATGAGCCTAGTTCATCCCTTTTCGCGATAATGGCCGCCGCTTTACTCGGACCGATACCTGGCAGCTCCTGCAATTCCTCAAGCGTAGCCTTATTAATGTCAATCAAGGCTCCCTCTTTCCCTCCTCCACTCATTCCGTCTGCTGCCGCTTGAACCGCCTGCGTTTCCTCTCCTACTATAGGAATATAAACGACCATTTCATCCTCAACCAGCTGCGCCATATTAACTTGTGTACTATCGGCGGCTTCGCTTAGGCCTCCTGCCATCCCAATAACATCTGTAACTCTGTCCCCTTGTTTGAATTCGTAAACACCTGGCTTTTGGACCGCCCCTTTAATATCCACCTTAAGTATCGATGGCTCTTCTTTTTCTGCCTTTTCATCTTTTGCAGAAGGTATAATCTCCTCAACTTGTGCCCATTGTTCTTTTTCATTCTTATTCTGAGCTTTTTCATCTGTCTGGTTGTAAAAGAAAAAAATCAAGCCCATCAAAAGAGCTGCTCCCAATAGGAGTTTTTTGTGTTTTTGCCAAATTTCAGCGAGCTGTTCATTCATATCATTCACCTGCCGATTCATATAATGACTATATTTGCATATATTTTGATAAGAAATAATGGATAGGGCCTATTCATTTAGGAGGAGATGAATCATGATTACCGGCATCATCGGGACGGGGAATATGGGGACCATTTTGATTGAGAGCCTGATCACATCGGGTTTTTTGAATCAGAATCGATTAATCATTAACAATCGGACCCACGTTAAAGCGGAGTGTTTGAAGGAAAAGTATCCAGGCATCCACGTTGCCCAATCAAGTGTTGAAATAGCGAAAAGCGCAAATCTGATTTTCATTTGTGTTAAACCTCATGAAATACATCCATTGATTGAAATCATGGAGCCGCATTTAACGGCCGAGCAATGCCTTGTCACCATAACCAGCCCTCTTTCGCCTAAACAGCTTGAGAGAATGGTCCCGTGTTCCTGCGCACGGCTCATTCCATCTATTACGAACCGGGCACAATCGGGAGCCTCCATTCTTACATTCGGGGAATCCTGCAAAGAGGAGTGGCGGGCGCATCTGCATCAATTGGCTGAAAGCTTTTCAAGACCATTACAAATCGAGACTCAATATACAAGAGTGACATCTGATATCGTCAGCTGCGGACCTGCCTTCTTCAGTTACCTTGCAAGAAGTTTCATTGATGCGGCCGTTCTGCATACAGGAATAAACCAAGAGCAGGCCACTGAGCTGACGCAATCCATGCTTATCGGCCTTGGCGAGTTATTAAATCAGCAATACTTCACGCTGCCGGCCCTTCAGGAAAAGGTATGTGTAAAAGGCGGGATTACGGGAGAAGGCATTAAAGTGCTTGATAAGGAGTTAGAGGGGGTTTTCAAACGATTATTCGAAGCGACAGAAAAGAAATTTGAGGAGGACTTGGGAGAGATTGAGGAGCAGTTCGGTGTGACTTACTATTAAATTTTATTCCATAAAAAATCCGGATATCCTTCTTTAGAATAAAATTTTTTCAAAGCGGCTATTTTTTAGCCGTTTTTCTATGAACAAAAAGTCGGGCTCGGACATAACTTATAAACAATCCTGAAACACGAACGATATCTAAATCATAATAGTCTTCATTTCTTTTGAATGAGTTAGGTTAATAAGCAAGTTCGTTCCATTCCGCTTGCGGCCACCTCGCTTTCCGCGGGGAGGAAGCAGAGCCTCCTCGGCTACGCCTGCGGGGTCTCAGCCTTTCCTCTATTTCCCGCAGGAGTCGAGTAGCCGAAGTGAAATTCCACTAATTATTCATAATGATATACAGAATGAACAAATCTATTGAAAACAAAAATCAAAAACTGAACTATCAGACGAAATATTGATTAAAATACGTATTTCCCAGCCCTATAAATATTACTTCTTTTTTCGCAAGATATCGAAAATAATCTTCGCGTGATCCGTATTATCAATCAGCCCCGCAAAGCGTGTGTGCATCGGCCCGTAGGCATATACTCCAACACTTCTCCTGTATGGCCTGATGTGGTCCATCCGGAATTTGATCGCGCATTATAAATTTCCTCAATAGCATTATCCACAACTTCTGCATCGATAACACCATCAACAGGCTGCGCAGCCTGACTAACGGAGTTAATCTCATCTTCAGTCAAAACCAGCCCGCTAAATTCATTTAAGGTTTCCTCTACTCCGGCGCCATTGGCAATTTCTTCAGCCATGTAATCCGGGGTACGTTCAGCATTCTGAACAGGCTCAGCAAACCAATTATACTGGCCATTCGCACCCATAGTGAAGCCTCCTGTTGAATGGTCAGCCGTCATAACAACCAACGTTTCTTTATCTTTTTTGGCAAAATCAATCACCGTCTGGAAAGCCTGTTCGAAATCCTCCATTTCACTCATTGTTGCGACAATATCATTGTCATGTGCTCCCCAATCGATCTGGGAACCTTCAATCATTAGGAAAAAGCCGTTTTTATTGCTGTTCAATCTTTTTAAGGCTGATTCTGTCATCTCTTTTAAGGAAGGAATAGCCGATGTCCTGTCAATCATCTTCGGCAGACCTTCATCCGCAAACAGTCCGATTACCTGCTTATCTTTATTCTTTAGCATCCCTTGCTTGTCCGTCACGAGGCTATAACCATCTTCTTGGAATTCGGTTACCAGGTTTCTTTCCTCTCTCTCAAAATAAGAGCGTCCCCCGCCGAGCAAGACATCTATTTTATGTTTCCCGCGTATAAGTTCATCATAATAATCATCTGCTATTTGGGGCATATTGCTTCTCGATTCGTCATGCGCTCCAAATGCAGCTGGTGATGCATGTGTCAACTCTGAAGTAGCTACAAGCCCTGTTGCTTTCCCTTTGCTCTTTGCCTCCTCCAGTACGGTTTTTACTTCTTTCCCATTATTATCAACGGATATTGCTGCATTATAGGTCTTAACACCAGTAGCCATGGCTGTAGCAGCTGATGCTGAGTCTGTAATATTTTGATCTGGATCATCTGCATAGGTTGTCTGCATTCCAACTAAATGGCCATCAAATGCAGTAGCTTCTACCTTTTTTGTTGATAAATCATCTTTCATATATCGGTGAGCGGACATGACTTGATTGCCCATGCCATCGCCAATCATGAATATAATATTTTTCACTTTCGGCTGTGAGGCCTCAACGTTTTCCTGCTTATCGCTACCCAAGGTACCAGCAGTTAATCCAAACAATAGAACGAACGCCACTATGACAAACCACCCTTTAAACCGAACCTGTTTACGAAACATCCTATCCCTCCCAAAGTATAATAATAGAATCTACCCTTATTTTAATCCACTTTTTACCAATTATTTGGTTAATAAATGATTAAAAATTAGATATTTATATTAAGTAAACAAATAAACGATGACATTAACAGTCATTTATCCCTATTCATAATTACAATTATTTCTATAATATTCCAAAAGCCTGGGCCATTAACACAATAAAAAGACTATCCCTATATGCCACGAATCACCGACATATAGGATAGTCTTTACAATTACTTTATTTCATTCTGCACACAAAGAAAATTCTCTCTGCTGTATCAAGCGGAGATTCACGGAAGTCCCCAATGACCTCTAAGCAATCGAATCCGCTCTCATCCAGCCATTTCAAATAATCTTCAACTGGGTATGTACGCTGCTCATGGTCCTCATCAAATCGAACATAAGCATCCGACGGTTCGTCATACATGAAAAAGGTGAGCTCATGCTGAACACTATATGGTTTCTCGCCTTTCCAGGCATTCCAAATAAAGCTGACGTCATCACCGTTATCTGCATAAACTTGATCATTAAATAATGTTTCCATCTTGTGGAGGGAATGAACATCAAATAGGAACAACCCTTCCTTCTTTAGATGCCCGCTTACTGCAGCAAATGTCTTCTTGATATCTTCTCCCCCATCCAGATAGTTAAGGGAATCACAGAAAATCAAGACCAAATCATGCTGTCCCAGACCAGAAAGCTCTCTCATATCCTGATGGAAATACGGAATCTGAACGGCCGCCTCCGAGGCTTTTGCCATGGCAACCTCAAGCATTTCTTCCGAGAGGTCCACACCTGTTACCTCAAAGCCTTCTCTACAGAGACGTGTCGCCAATTCACCTGTACCGCAGCCGACATCAAGAATGCTCCGCCCGCTTAATGAGTATTTCTCTGCAATTTCTTTGACAAAATCCACCCAATCTTCGTAAGGAGCATCTTTCATCAAATTATCGTAGAAATAGGCGAAATTCTGATAGCTCATATATTCAGTTCCTGCGCAGTCAATGAAGGGGCATCTCCCCATAAGCGCTCAAGCTTATAGTATGAGCGATCGTCCTTATGGAAAATATGAGCGACAACATCACCCATGTCTACCAATACCCAGCGCGCTTCATCAAAGCCTTCCATCTTGCGCACGTCAAATCCTGCTTCTTCCACTTTTTCTTTCATTTCACGGGCAATGGCCTGAACCTGCTTATCAGAATTACCATGGCAAATAATAAAGTAATCAGATACAAGTGAAATGCCTTTCATATCAAGCACGATCATATCTTCTGCTCGTTTATCATCAGCAGCTTTCGCCGCTATCTGCAATAATTCTTTTTCATTCATTTCTATGTCCTCCCTTGTGCATGGCAAAATCATTATAGGCATGGAAGGTATCCGGATAGATAGTCTGCTGTTTTGACATTAAAAAGGCAATCGTGTTGGCTATCGCTTTCATCACTGCCTCATCCAAACTCCGTGCGGCAAGCTCCCTCACTTCATCTACTCCCGGGAAACTTCTCCCTGGCTCTATATAATCTGCTAAATAAATCACTTTCTCCAATTCCGTCATTTGTGCACGGCCAGAAGTGTGATAGCGGATGGCAGATAAAATCTCCTCATCCTCCACTCCCGCTTCCCTTCGAACGAGCACTGCTCCCACAGGAGCATGCCATAGCTCGGTGTTAGCCGTCAGCAAATCAGCTGGCAAACCATCATCCTTAATGATTTGCTCCATCTCATCCAATGGACGATACTTGGCATAATCATGGTAGATGGCGGCAAGCTCTGCTTTATCTTCATCCACTCCATACCGGTGTGCCAGCTCTTTGGCGCTTTGTACCACACCAAGCGTATGGATATAGCGTTTCTCCGGCAATTGCTGTTTGACTAATTCAAGCGCTTTTGTTTTATCCATATAAATGATTCTCCTCAATATATAGCTTGACCTCTTCAGTCACTAAATATTTGATGGATTTCCCTTCTCTAATCTTCGACCGAATAAGAGAAGAGGAAATAGAGATTTCAGGAATTTCTGCCATTGTGACGGGATAATTGGTCTCTTCCCGATAACCAGGCCTTTTCACACCCGTAAAATGTACGAGACTCGCCAGTTCATCAACCTGTTTCCATTTCGGGAGATATTCAATCATGTCCGCCCCAATAATGAAATACCATTCTGCAGAAGGTTCTCTTTCCTTCAAAAGCTTAATCGTATCAATCGTATAGGATAGACCTTCCCTTTCCCATTCAATCGTATCGATTTGAAAGTATGGATTCCCCTTAATAGATCGCTCAAGCATGTCCAGCCGTTCCTGATTTGTCGTTGATGTCTTGGCCTTATGGGGAGGGAGGTTATTCGGGAGAAAACGTATTTCATCCAGCCTGAGTGCATCCCGAATTCCTTCCGCCACGATTAAATGGCCCATATGAGGCGGGTCGAATGTTCCGCCTAAAATGCCAACTCTCTTCATGGTTATCCACCCTTCTTTAACACGAATTATTAAGGCAGAGTGATTTGTTTGTTTTCCCTTGATTCTTTATACAGCACAATCGTGTTACCAATGATTTGTACAAGCTCTGCACGAGCACCCTTTGAAAGCTCTGCTGCAACCGTGTCACGGTCTTCCTCGCAGTTTTGCAAAATACTTACCTTAATCAGCTCTCTTACTTCAAGCGCTTCTCCAATCTGCTTGATCATATTTTCATTTACGCCGCCTTTTCCTACTTGGAAAATCGGTTGAAGTGAATGCGCTTTAGAACGCAAGAATCTTTTTTGTTTACCTGTTAACATGGTTATCCTCCTAATTTCTCTAACACTAATTCTCTCATCCGCTCACAATCCGGACTGATGCCTGTCCACAGCTCAAATGCAAGAGCCGCTTGATGAACAAACATATCGACCCCGGTTTGAATGATGGCGCCATTATCTTCTGCCTCACGCAAGAACTTTGTTTTGAGCGGATTATAGATAATATCACAGACGACTGTCTTTTCTTTTATGCCCAATAAGGAGATGGGGGATTCATCTAACGAAGAAAGACCGACCGAGGTCGTTTGAATAATGATGTCATATTTGGACAGCGACTTTTCCGCATCAGCCAAGCTTAACACATCAGACGGCTTGCCATTATGGCAGTCAGATACAATTTTGTGTGCAGCAGAAAGAGTCCGGTTCGCGATATCAACTCTTCCAGCCTCCGTTTTTGCCATAGCACAATAAATTCCTCTGGCCGCTCCTCCGCCTCCAATGACGAGGACTTTTTTGCCGCTGAATTGATAATCAATAAGGGGGGCTAGACTTTTGACAAAGCCAGGCCCATCCGTATTATAGCCGGTAATAACGCCATCCTTGATCACAGCCGTATTGACAGCCCCCACTTCTTTGGCAAATGGATCAAGCGCATCCATATACGGAATGACGCTCTCCTTGAACGGAACCGTAATATTGAAGCCGCCTGCCCCAATAGCCTTTAACCCATTGACCGCCTTTTCAAGGGCGTCCTCTTCAACAAGAAACGGCAAATAGTCCCCTTCTATTCCGTTTCGCTTGAATGCATCATTATGAATCAACGGGGACAGTGAATGTTCAATTGGATTCCCCAGCACCCCATACAGCTTCTTCATGTGAATCTTCCCCTTAGATTAATGATTTACGAATGCTCACCTGTACTCCCTTAGGCACATAGGCTTTCACAATAGCCCCCGGCTGGTTGACTGTTACCCAGCCAAGTCCGGAAAATACGATATCTGTTTTTCCCTCTTTAATAGAAAACTCCTGGCCAACAAGCGGCGGAAAATCTTCTATGTCTTTTGGTCCTGGAGGCACAAGCAGCTCACCGGCATGCTTTTTATATAATTCGTCCGCTTTTTCAAGCTTCGTGCGATGAATATCAAGTTCATTCGATAAATAACATGTAAATGAATTTCGCTCACCCTGAACAAAATCAAAACGAGCCAAGCCTCCAAAGAAGAGGGTCTGACCGGCGTTAAGCTGGAACACTCTTGGCTTGATCTCTTTTTTCGGCGTGATGGTTTTCAAATCTTGCTTCCCGACAAAGTGGGCCATTTGATGGTGGTTAATGATTCCCGGCGTGTCAACCAAGGCTCTCTCATCATCAAGCGGGATTTCAATGATATCTAGCGTCGTTCCTGGGAAATGAGAAGTTGTAATAACGTTCTCTACCCCGCTGCCCTGCTTAATGATACGGTTGATGAACGTTGATTTGCCCACATTTGTGCAGCCAACGACATACACGTCTCGGCCCTCGCGGAGTTCGTCAATGCGCTTCATCGCATCCTCGATACCTTGTCCCTTCGCACCGCTCACAAGCATGACGTCAACCGGCTGCAATCCTAGCTCCTTTGCCATCCCCTTCATCCAATCAATCAATTTTTTGTGTTTGACTGATTTAGGAAGCAAGTCACTCTTGTTCCCAATTAAGACAACAGGATTCTTCCCGACAAAACGCTGCAGACCCGGAAGCCAGCTTCCGTTAAAATCAAATATATCAACGAGCTTAACGATTAAGGCATCCTTCTGCCCGATTCCATTTAGGATTTTCAGGAAATCATCATCCGTTAAAGAAACATCCTGCACCTCATTATAATGCTTCAAACGGAAACAGCGCTGGCAGATCACCTGATCTTTCTCCAAGGATGAGGCCGGTGCGTATCCGATTTTATTCTTATCTTCTGACTGTATGGTCACTCCGCAGCCAATACAGCTGATTTCTTCATTTGTCAATTCTAGTCCTCCCATGTTAGTTTTCCATTTCTCCGGAACCATGCCAGGATTCGGCGTTCAACTTTCCGGTTCAGTTTCGTTGCCCAGCCATCTGTCTGAGCAACCGGCACAACCAAGATTGTATGGAATCCGCTTCTGTTGCCTCCAAAGACGTCCGTTAATAGCTGGTCACCGATAACCACTGCTTCCTCCTTTTGAATGCCCATAAGCTCCACCGCATGCTTAAATGCCTTTGTCATCGGCTTTCTCGCACGAAAGATGAACGGAATATTAAGCGGGTCGGCAAAGGATTTTACTCGCATCTCTTTATTATTTGAAACAATGGTCACTTTAATTTCATGGCGCTTCATTTCTTCAAACCAGGTAATCAGTTCAGGGGTCGCAAGCGGTCTATCCCATTCCACCAGCGTATTATCTAGATCTGTTATAATCCCTTTAATGCCCTTTTCCTTCAAATCACTAGGTTTAATTTCATAAATGCTCTTCACATGCTGAGCAGGCAAAAATGCTTTCAACACAATAAACACCTCTATCATTCATTAATCACTGTTATTCATCATAACGGATAAACCCGGTTCTGTCATAAGCTTCTTGACTTTTCATGTCAAATATATTGTCGAAAGAGAAAATGTTTCGACACCCCTCAGCTTTTCTCTGACATGTGGATAAGTTTATTCACAGCGTGCACACTTGTTCAGACGTGGCATTCATGGACTTTATAGAAAAATTATATGAATACTCACATTTTACCCACAAGTTATACACTTTAACTTGTGGATAAGAGAACGGTTGTTCTGCCGCTTTTAATTTGTTAAATTAAGGGTACATTCATTCAAACATACCATTATATGAAAGCGGGACCCCTGTTAGAACATTAAATCGGAGGTGCGCATAATGCAAAAACTTTCTGATGCCCTTTTAATCGAATCCTATTACAAAGCAAGAGACCTAGGCCTTAGCAAAGATTTCATCCGCCTTATCGAACGAGAAATTGACCGGCGCTCCCTACGAACGAGGCTATAGAGAGATTCCATGAAAAAGCCCTGGTTGACAGGGCTTTTTGCTTCCTAGCTTCTGCTATTTATAATAGAAGCCCTTTTATTGGCTCTTACCGATAGGTTCCTAATATTTCTCCTGCCCAAACAGGTACGGGAGTCTTAACTTGAGCAGCCGCAAACCGCCCCTTCTCAAACAAGAGCACAACGGTGGAGCCAAAGGAGAAATAGCCGATTTCTTCTCCTTTATGTAGAGTATCCCCTGTGTGAGTCCTTTCTATCGTGTTAACGAACATGGCACCGACTTTTATCAATGCGAGCCTTCCGCCCTCATATTCAATCTCTGTGATCTCCCGGTAATTCTTTGAAAGCGGAGATTTACCCAATGTCATCCCCCATCGGTTAACCGGATAAGATTTGCTTCCGAGTGTCTGCTTGCGGATGACTGTCCCGTCCACCGGGGAATGGATACGATGATAATGACTCGGGCTTAAGTAAAGTACCATATATTGACCGCCAAGGTATCTTTCGGCTTCTTTTTTACCGCCGAGCATCTCTTCAATTGAATAGACTTTCCCTTTCACCTGAAAAGTCGCATCTTCTTGAATGGAGCCCATATCCTCTAGTACTGCATCTACAGGACTTGCTATCATGTCTATTTCTCCGTCAAACCGCCGTGCCCCGCTCTTAAGATTTCTCGTGAAGAAATCATGGAGGCTTTCATATGCCTCAAGCGGCTTGTCCATTTCTTCTACGTTTATTTTATACTGTTTCGCAAAAGAAGGCACAATCCTCTTGCTGGCAGGTGATAAGGCAAATCTTCTTAACAAAGAAGAAGACCATCTGCCGTTTGTCAATTCAATCAATGATTGATACAGTTTTTCTTTCACTTTATCCACCTAAATTTCTTATTATGACATAACTGGCTTTCATTAATCACACATTGGCAACGGGCTGTCCTAAGTGACAGTCTCCTATGTAATTCCGTCCTAGACATAGGGAAATTTCATATTCTGCTGAAAGTTAAATATACTATATTTTTATCATGAATACACATAAAAACGGAAAACAAAAAACACCCAATAAGGTCACGGGTGTTTTTCTTCTTACAGTGTACTATTCCTTTCCCCAGATGGAAAGAAAAATTTTAGCTCTGCCTGTTAAGCAGATTTCTTCGGAATCCACCAATTCCATTTCCCCATTAATCTCAGCATGATAGGCACGAGTATAAGTCTTATGACTGTCGCATCTAGAAGAACAGCAACAGATAGCATAAAGCCAAGCTGCTTAACTTCAAGCATATGAGTAAACAAGAAGGCAATAAACACAACCATCATAATAAGCGCCGCTTGTGTGATGAATGGCCCAGTGTATTCAATCCCTCTCGCGATCGCCTCCTCATCCTGCATGCCCTTCTCCCTCTCTTCCCGTATCCTGCTCACAAGGAATACCTCATAATCCATTGATAATCCAAACAAAATGGCAAATGACAGGACAGGCAAATAGGACTGTACATATCCGGTAGATTCAAACGAAAACAAATGCTCACCCCAGCCGTATTGAAAGATAAGAACCGCTGTCCCAATAGAGGCAAGGATGCACAATAGATTTAAAACAATTGCCTTGAGCGGTATAAACACACTCTTAAATGTGAGCATGAGCAAGATAAAGGAAATAACTAGGATGACACTTGCAGCAACAGGAGTTTTATCAATGGTTTCTTGATGAAGGTCAGCTATCATGGCGGCCATTCCGCCAATATACACTTTGTTCCATACCATTTCATCGCCATATCGATTCCGCAGTGCTTCTATAAACTGAATGGATCGCATCTCATCAGGAGCATCCTTTAACAAAATCATGATTGGAGCCATGCTCAATTCCTTGTTCACTAGCATCGATAATCCCATTTGAGTGTCGTCAATTGCAGCAAGTTCCTCTAGCCCGTCCACACTCAAATCTCCCAGTAAATCGGAAAGAACATCCGTGACAGAGACGACATTTGCTACACTTGCATCTTCTCTCAAATCATCAGTGATTTGAGCCATTCTTTGCAAATCTTTATCCGTTAATGAACCATCATCTGACTTGTAAATCAAATAAACCGGAGCATATATACCTGGAGAAATATGTCTTGCAAGCAAGTCATTGGCCTTTCCCGACGAATACCCTTCTAACGCTTTATCACTGATATCTGTCTTTAGCTGCAGACTAAACGCAGGAAATATCATGAGAATTAGCAGCAGCAAGCAACACCATAAAAAAAAGCCTGGCCTGTCCAAAATATGCTTCGTCCATCTGTATAGCTTTTCCTTAGGCTGATGGTTACCGCTAGCCTTTTTCCGGAAGGATAGATAATCAATCCGGTCTCCGAGCACATGCAAAAGAGCCGGCAGGAAGGTCACCGATAGCGAAAGCAGCACACCAATGCTTATAAATGTCCCGAGGGCAATATTCACGAAAAGACTTGCCTTGATTACAAGCAAGCCGACCAAGGAGGCCATCACTGTAAGTCCAGACATTATGACAGATTTCCCGCTCGTGGTCATCGCCTTAACTAACGCCTCGGTCCGATCAGCCTTTTCGCATTCCTCCTTGTATCTCATCAGTATAAATAAGGAGTAATCGATTCCCAGCCCCAGTCCTATCATGCTGACAACGCTCGGTACAAAGATATCAATGTTTTCAAACCCAAGGATGGCCAATAAACCAAAGGTGATAAAAACGCCGGCAAGCCCAAGCAAGATAGGGATAACTGCCGCGACAGCAGAGCCAAAGACGAACAGCAAGATGACCATGACGACCGGCAATGCTGTTCTCTCCGCCACCGTTAAATCCTTTCTGACCATCGCAGTTAAATCATTAATAGTCGCTGTCCTGCCTGTCAAATACATCTCTATAGGCTTATTCCCTTCAATAATCCCCCTGATTTCCCCATCAATTCTTATTGCCTCTTTACCTTCATCCTCCATTAAGAGAAGGGCAAAACTTGTATGCCCATCCGCTGAATAAGGAGCCCCAGTAACTGTAAGCCCATCCTCATAGGGAGAGATAACCTTATATATTCCGTCAATCCTTTCGACCTCTTCAAGCACCCCCTCAACCGCTTGCTTATATTCAATGGCATCTGCCCGATAGCGGTCGGAGTGAAATACAATCATCGCCTGCTCCTCAATCTGGCCGGAGAATTCCTTCTCCCATAGACTCTCAGCCATGAATGATGGAGACCCTTTCACACTTAACTGCGGCGGTGTTAATCGGCTGAAAAAGGCAGGAGCGAGCAATAAACTCGCCAAAAAAAAGAATACCCATAAAACGAGAATTGTTTTTGACTGATTAATTACCTTTCGTGAAAAACGTCCATACAAGGACTCTTTCTTATACAAGTTAAAACCACCTCAATCGTCTCCTTCTCGCGTACTCTTATTATTTCCTTGAACGCAAAAAAAACGGACAGGTAGATTTGTCCGTTTAGTGCTATTTTTGCTTCCTTCTTTCTTTTTCAGCCCGGTAAAATTCATGAAACATTTTCATTAATGCGCGCTTTTCAATCCTTGAGACATAGCTTCTTGAAATACCCAATTCCTTTGCAATTTCTCGTTGAGTCTTCTCCTTTTTCAAATCAAGCCCAAATCGGCCGACAATTACTTCCTTTTCCCGGTCATCAAGGACATCAATGTATTTCTTCACCTTTTCAAGCTCCATATTCAATTGAATCGTATCAATGACATCCTCTGATTCCGATTTCAGGATATCCAGCAAAGATATCTCATTTCCTTCTTTGTCTTGACCAATCGGGTCATGAAGAGATACATCCTTCTTCGTCTTTTTAATGACTCTCAGATGCATCAATATTTCATTCTCTATGCAGCGGGCCGCATATGTAGCTAATTTCGTGCCTTTGCCAGATGAATAGGACTCAATTGCCTTGATCAATCCGATTGTGCCAATGGAAATTAAATCCTCCGTATCTTCTCCCGTGTTTTCAAACTTCTTAACGATATGAGCCACGAGCCTTAAATTATGCTCAATCAGGAGGTTGCGGGCTTCAGCATCCCCTTGGGCCATCTTTTCAAGGCATGCTCTCTCCTCACTAGCCGACAATGGCTGTGGGAAGGCGTTGTTCTTGACATAAGAAACGAGAAAGACCAATTCCTTGATGAAATATCCAAAAGCTGCCATTAATCCTGTCAAATGAATCATCTCCTCCCTTTATTCAACCAGGTCGCCTACTAGATATGTATGACAAGAGGAACTAGTTCTTGCATGTACGGTTGAAAATTAGCGGATATCCGTCATTCGCCCAAACTCTAACTCCTTCTAACCCATACACTGTCAGTAATTAAAATATAAGGAGGGGATTCTATGTACCCTTATGGATTTGGCGGGCCCGGATATGGGCCAGGCTTCTGCCCGCCGCCTCCTTGTCGGGGAGGATTCGGAGCAGGCTATGCCATATTAATTATCTTGTTTATTCTCCTGTTCATCTTTGGCTTTTGGGTCTTCTTTGGAGGAGGTTATTATGGTCCGCCCCTCAAGTAAACAAAAAACTTATGCCTGTCGGGGCATAAGTTTTTCTTTTAGAGACGTCCTATTCTAGAAAAAGTCACTTATAGGACAATCAAATTCCCTTGAAATTGGACAATAGACGAAGAAGAATTTCGAGAATTCTCCCACACCATTGTGCCCTTAACCGAATTTATGCGCTATCTTTATAAATCCAGAAAATTTTAGATGGAACAACAAGTAGGACGCTTTTCATATTTAATCCCTTCTTTCCATTAGATTTAGATTTTTTCACACAACCTTAGAACAATTTATTAAAATTATCCGCTTTACGGTCAAGCATTTCATTTTTTACCGCGTTCATTTGCTTATAATCTTCGCAATTCAGTTTGTTAGCCTCAATCATGATTGTAAACAGTATCATATTAATCCTCATGTATATTCACCTCCTCCTTTTAAAGTACTCTTCATTAATCCATCTTTAGCAGCCATGAAAACCTTCACAAAAAAACCTCCTTTTCTTTAAGCATTCACACGAATCTGCCTTTAAACAAGCAAAAAACCGCAGATTCGCTCTGCGGTTACAAACAGGGATCATTTTCCCTATTATCGTTATTAAGGCGTAAAAAAGCCGCAGAGCATCATTCAGCGCTGCGGATTGCTTGCATCGTAACGAAATGAACTTTCGTGGGAATACCTAAGACAGCGGCCGAACTTGCAATATGAAATTAGGTTTAACTTGAACCATATGAGCTACGTGACGAATCATTGTGTTCGACCTCCTCTTGAATTTATTTACATGTAAATTATATCCAACAACAACTGCTAAGTAAATAGGTAATTGAATATTTTTTCAATTTTTTAAAATATACCCCAGTGGACTTAACAACTTACTTATTAGAATTAAAAAATCCCCATAGGTTCAACAAGTTAATGTAGGACCTATGGGGATATATGATTAAAACTCTTCATTATCCAGCTTCTTTTGATACTTGGCAGATAAAGAAAAGCAGATAATAGACCCAGTCAATGCGGCTGTCGTTGCCGCGACTAATGCTTCCCTCGTTGATATGCTTAAGCCTTCTTTCGGGAGTACGGACCCGATGAAGAAGAAGAAGCTCACGATTAAAAGCGTGACCGCAAAGCGTTTGTAATCTTCTATTTTCTCTTTCATGGCGAAACTCCTCTCCACATAGAAGTTAGCCTAATCTTATCATGAAGAAGCCGCTTGCCATACATGTAATTAGTGACAGTCTTGCCAGCGAAGTTTTCTTTATTTCGCTAACTCTTTGACCATTTCCATCGCTAGGTGTGCAGAGTGACGTGCCGCCTGATCAAGGAATTGGTCAAAGGAAACGTCACTTTCTTTTCCTGCAATATCGCTCAAAGCTCGGGTTACGACAAAAGGTACACCAAACTGGTAGGCAACCTGGGCAATCGCAGCCGCTTCCATTTCTACGGCCTGAAGCTGCGGGAATTGTCCTCTGACAAAATCAGCGCGCGCAGGATCTGACATAAACACATCTCCAGTAACAATCAGCCCTTTGCCAGCCTGTACACCCTCGATTCCTTCCGCTATCCTTGCCGCGATTTCCACAAGCTTCTCATCTGCCATAAAGCCAGCTGGAAGCTTTGGCACTTGTCCATATTCATAACCAAAGGCAGTCACATCGACATCATGATGTCTCACCTCAGTTGAAATGACGATATCCCCTACGTTTAAGTCAGGGTTATATCCACCCGCTGAACCAGTATTAATGATGAAGTCAGGCTTGAATTTCTCCAATAACACTGCTGTTCCCATCGCAGCATTCACTTTCCCTATACCGCATTTGAGGAGGATGACATCCGCGCCATGCATCTTCCCTGACGTATATTCCGTATTGGCAATGACCACTGATTCACTCTCTTCTATCTTTTCTCTCAATACTGCAACTTCTTCTTCCATTGCTCCAATAATAGCAATCTTCATAGCCTAATCGCTCCTTTTTATCCTATGTATTCTTTATAGCTTCTTCAGCTTAAAATGAACGGCTGCCGAGTAAGTTGGCTTTCCTTCCGGGCTCGTATAAATTTGATAGGAAACCGTATTTACAGTCAGCATAATTGCCTTATTATGGTTAATCTGTTTCTCAATTTGTTTTTCGAGTGCCTTTGGGCTTGATGCTTCAAAAATCTCAATCTTATCCTCAATCAACTCTAATGAGAATTCCATCTGATTTCCCCTCCTGCTTATCTTGCCATAGAAAAAGCCGGGTTTCCAAACGCTCGGGAAACCCGGACCATTGAATTGAATCGTTATTTCTTATCGTTTACCTTTAACTTTTCAACCTTTGTCGGCTTCCAGCCTTGGCCGTCGACCCATTGAATATGAACACGGTAGGTCTCTGAATCGTCATTTGGACTGACGGTGCCGACAGCTGTGTCAGGCGAGCCGCCATTACCTAGCCAGTAGACCTTCATGTCGCCCTCACTAATACCCGCTCCATAGGCAAGAGCTTTCTCCATCTCCTGCCAGTCAACAGAACCTTGTTCATACTGGGTTACATGCTCACCCGACTGCTCTGTACCAACCGGTTCCCAGGCGGGGTCTGTATAGGCTTTTTCTACATTGCTGTCGGAAGGAGTTTCTTCTGTAATCTCTGATTCTTTCTCCTCATCCTCAGAATCAGCCGGCTCCTTTTCCTCAGACGCATCCTTGTCTGAATCACTGGAAGTATCATCACTGGACTCATTCGGGTCTGTTTGTCCGCCTTCAGAATCTGTTGCCGTATCATTCTCATCATTGTTTGTTTCAGTATCCTTATCCGATTCGCCCTCATCATTATCGGCTGTGTTCGAGGCAGTTTGCGTATCATTGCTGGTTGGCTGATCATCATTACCACCAAGGAAAATAACAGCACCGACCACTACAATCAATAACACTACTACACTTATTAAGATATTATAGATTTTGTTAACCTTTTTATCTTTACGTTTTGCCACCCGTGAGGAATAACGTTCTTTTCCCACAAACCCTTCCTCCTCGCCTATGTTTGAATAAACACTATTTTAACATGGATTTCTTCACCCTAAAAGTTATTCAATCTTTTGAGAATTCTTCATTCCCTTTGTATGTAAGTCATGTATTCCATTGACAAGCTCAAGATAGATAGAACTAATGGAGCCTGATTGCTCCCCTGTCTCAAGGTCTACTACAGCCATCGCATACTTTGGTTGCTGGAACGGAAAATAACCGACAAACCATTTATTATATTTATGACTGTTCTTATCCCCGACTTCTGCTGTACCACTCTTGCCCGCCACTTCATATTTGGCTGATTTCAGCTTTCCTGCCGTTGTATTGGGTCCCTCCGCAATGACAACCCCTCGCAGTAATTGCTGGAGCTTGCTTGCCGTTACAGATGAGATTTCTTGCTCATCAGCCGCCTGGGGCGTGAATTTGGCTAGTGTAAGCCCATTATCATCAACGGCTCTCGATGCAGCCCGCACTTGCATCCGCTCGCCTCCTCTGGCAATGGTCGCCATCATATTTGCAGCAGCAAGCGGGGTTATCTTCACATCTAATTGCCCTATTGAAGTATTCGCCACGAAGTTAGGATCTTCCTTCATGGAATCATCCTTCCATACACTCCCTTTCCGTTCTTCCGGCAATTGATTTAGAACAGGGGTGTGAAAAACGCTTCCTGACCAGCCATTCAAGCCCAATAACCCTAATTTTCGGGCATAACTTTCTATCAGGTCTGGATTTTCCCTTGCGAGTTCTTTGCCGAGCACTCCGAATACTTGATTAGAACTTAAGGCAAACCCTTTTTCGAAAGTGACACTGCCAAGCCGCCTGCCTGTCTCTCCGCTCACTTCTCGGTCTAAATGATCAAGATTCCCATTAAAGGTTCTCCCTTCAAGCTCTAAGCCTTCCTCAATCGCTGCGGCTGCAATGACCGTTTTGAATATAGAGCCTGGCGTTTGCGGAAGGAGCATTTGATTGATATTCCCCTCATCATTCATGTCCTTTTCATTTAATAAAGGCGTAGACACCATTGCAAGGATGTCACTAGTTTGAATATCAATAATAACAATTCCGCCCTTTTTCATTCTATGGCTCTTCACTGTCTCTTCCGCCAGCTTTTGAATAGCTGTATCAATGGTCGTCTGGATATTTACCCTTTCTCCAGAGCCGCTCGTATCCAGATAGCGAATATCGACTCCAAAGAGCGGCAGCCCATTAGCCGCTTTATGATATAGCAGACGTTTTGTCCCATTACCCTTCAAAAAGAGCTGAAATGCTTTCTCCAACCCTGTTCTTCCCACCCTTGTGCGGTAATCAACAGAACTAGATGTGCTTCCGTTTGCATGAACCGAGTCGATTTCTCCCTTATCAAGGGTTAATGTGCCTAAAAGATGATTCGCCACGGACGGTACACCGGCAAATCGTTTTTTAACAGCAATAATCCCCGGTATGCGCAAATCATTGACGGCTTTAATCTGCCTGTCATCGAGTTCTAAGATTACCTGATCCTCTAAAACAAATGGTTCTTTCGCTTCCTGAAGCTTCTCATCAATTACCTGCTTTTCGATGCCGGTGATGGCAGACAATTTTTCTTTTGGCCAGCGCAAATTCCTAACGAATGGAAACAGAACAAGAACAGCCTTCTCTTGATAGGATATCGGGTTACCCCTATTATCAAGGAAGCCTCCTCTGCCATCATCGAGAGAAATCTCATCAATACGCTGCTGAACGCTATTTTCAAGCAGATTGATGCCATGCTTCGAATAGTCCTTCGTCTGTACCAGTTGAATTTGTGCTAATTTAGCTATGAATACTCCTAAAACGAGTAAAATCGTGACTGCTGTGAAGAGAACCCTCTTTCTCATACTGAACACCTCTGTCCTATTCTCGGCAGAGGATATCTATTTCAAACCCGGAATTGTCAGAAAAGACAAAAAGGACTGCCTTCTCTACTGTTAAGCAGCATTGGCAGTCCTTTAAAAAGACTTCTTATATAGTTTATTGGACAGAAACGATGACAACTTCCATGTCTCCGCCAGGAGTCGCTACCGTGACTTCATCGCCAGGCTTTTTGCCCATAAGGCTGCGAGCAATAGGGGAATCATTGGAAATTTTGTATTCGAATGGATCTGCCTCAGCAGAACCAACGATAGTATAGGTTTCTTCTTCTCCATCCGGTAATTCTTTAAAGGTGACAGATTTACCGAGCGTTACGACACCATCTTGTGCAGCATCACTGTCAATGATTTGAGCATTGCGAATCATGTTCTCGATTGTGGTGATTCTGCCTTCAACAAATGCTTGTTCTTCTTTAGCGGAATCGTACTCGGAGTTTTCAGAAAGATCTCCGAAGCTGCGGGCGATCTTGATACGCTCAACCACTTCTTTACGTTTAACTGTCTTTAATAGTTCTAGTTCTTTCTCTAGCTTCTCTTTTCCCTCTTTGGTCATCGGAAATACTTTTTCAATCGCCAAAAAAATTCACTCCTTCTGTACTTTCACCATGCAGCAAAAAAAGCTTCTGGTGATACATGTGTATATATATTCACCGATTTTATATGTATATACCTGATGGTATATTAATTGCGCGTTTGTTTCCAAACGCGCAAAAAGCTCTCTTTGTTAGCTTAGTGTGTTTTTCAGGATTTGTCTATTCATTTTTTCAAATTATTTATAAAATTGCTCAATTTTTAAAGGGAAAAATTAGAAAAAATTAACAACCCATCCGAAAGCTCTATAACATAGATTTTTGTTCTAAAATCGTTTGAATCTTTGTCACCATTAAGTCAATAGCAACGAAGTTATGACCGCCTTCTGGAATGATGACATCAGCATAGCGTTTGGTCGGCTCGATAAATTGATTGTGCATTGGACGTACCACAGATGTGTATTGCTCAATGACCGAATCAATGGAGCGGCCCCTTTCCTTGATATCGCGCATCATACGTCGAATAATACGAAGATCTGCATCTGTGTCGACAAATAATTTAATGTCCATTATATCACGAAGACGCTCATCTTCAAGGACGAGAATCCCCTCAAGGATAATAACATCCTTTGGTTCGACATGGATAACTTCCTCTGATCTCGTATGCATCGCATAATCATAGACAGGCTTGTCAATGCTCTCGTAATTGAGCAATTTATGAATGTGCTCAAGAAGAAGATCATTATCAAACGCGAGCGGATGATCATAATTCGTCTTCAAGCGCTCCTCAAAAGGAAGATGGCTTTGATCTTTATAATAATAGTCCTGTTCCAAAATCATGATGGAATGACCTTTAAATTTCTCGTAAATCGATTTGGTTACACTCGTTTTCCCTGAACCCGAGCCTCCAGCAACCCCGATGACAATCGGCTTTGTCATAATGGTTAAATCCCCTTTCTCATCATATCATATGGATGAACCGGCTTATCGACCTTCAAGCGCACAATCATCAATGGGTGTCTGGCAGCGTCAAGCTCATTGCCTTCCTCATCCCAAATCGTCCCGACGATTTGCTTAAAGTTATCGATGTTCGGGCCAAAGAATTCAATCTCGTCCCCCGGTTTAAAATAGTTTCTTTGCTGTAATGTTACCATGGATGTGTCTTCATCATACGATAAGACAAGCCCTGCAAAATCATAAGTTGTTTGTTTACTATGATTGCCAAACATTTGCTCTTTATAGCTTGGCACACCTTCAAAGAAAGCTGGTGCCGTTTCACGGTTGGCGCATTTATCCAATTCCTCTATCCATTCTTGCTTAAAGACGAAGTTATCAGGATCCTGGCAATAGGCATCAATCACTTTGCGGTAGACACTGACAACGGTCGCGATATAGTGAATGGATTTCATCCGGCCTTCAATTTTAAGGCTGTCAATGCCCATCTCTATCATGCGCGGGATGGATTGAACAAGCGTCAAGTCTTTTGGACTCATCGCAAACGGTGCGTCACCACTTTCAAAGAGCGGCTTTTCTCCGTCTTTCGTTTCTGCATAGAGATCATAATCCCATCGGCAAGACTGGCAGCAGCCGCCTCGGTTGGAATCACGGGCAGTCATGTGATTGGAGAGCGTGCAGCGGCCAGAATAAGCAATACACATCGCTCCATGAATGAAGGTTTCAATTTCAATGTCGACTTTCTCCTTCATCTCCCGAATCTCATCTCCGCTTGTTTCACGCGCAAGCACGACACGGTCAAGACCCTCCTCCTTCCAGAACTGAACGGCCTTCCAGTTAGACAAGGACTGCTGTGTGCTTAAGTGAATCTCAAGCTTTGGTGCTACTTTTTTGCATGTCTCGATAATGAGCGGGTCTGCGACAATGATACCAGTTACACCCGCAGATTCAATATCCTTTAGGTATTCATCAAGACCTGGAATGTTTTCATTATGGGCAAATATATTCGTTGTCACATATATCTTCGCACCATATTGGTTCGCAAACTCAACGCCTTCCTTCATTTCTTCAATTGAGAAGTTGCCGGCGTTTGAGCGAAGCCCGTATTCCTGCCCGCCGATAAATACAGCATCTGCCCCATAGCGGACAGCAATTTTTAATTTTTCAAGGTTACCGGCAGGAGCCAGTAATTCCGGTTTCTTCACGATGACGCGTTTTCCGTCAATCACTTTTGAAATTTCCTTCTCTACAACGGACATTTGGTCTTCCTCCATTTCCTTGTTAATAAACTGTCTCCTTAAAGAAGAATCCCGTATCTAACATTCTGTTTTCCGGCTGCAGGCTCTCAGCCTCTTCAAGCAAGCTCTCTTTTGCATTCTCATACGCATCCGGGTCTTCAGCACAAAGATCAATGGCCTTGCGGTAAAGCTTCGTCACTGCCACGATATATTCAGGTTCCTTCAGAATTCCGTCAATCTTGAAGGAATCGACTCCCGCTTCCACCATTTCTGTGAGCTCATCAATGATACAAATATCATTCGGACTCATGATATGCGTTCCGTTCTCATCCTCAAAGATTGGATACTTCGTATTCCGCTCAGGGTCATGGAGGAACAAATGCCCGTCTGTTTCAAGGTCCTCAACTAACATGTCTCTGCCTTGATAGTTGAAATAGTTGCCTATCAGGCGGCGTTTGGACTGGAACATCGCCGTCATTCCATGCACCTGTACTTCAATTTCAACTTCTGCATTCTCTTTTGTTTCAACAATGGCATCCATATTGATTTCTCTCGCCAAAACAGCGCGCTTCGCACCTTTTCGGCCCCAATAATTGCAGGTGAACCAATTCGTCGCGGTCGTTTCTGTATTCCAATGCAATGGCATATTGGGCGCTGCTTCTCTCGCTGCCATTAAGACCGCAGGGTCCCCGAAAAGAACGGCATCTGCTCCTGCCTCCTCGAGAAAGCGCAAGTAATCTGCAAGCTCATCAACCTTCTCATTATGGAATATGGCATTCATGGCCACATACACCTTCTTGCCTCCTTGGTGAGCAATCTCGATGGCTGATTTCACAGCCTCACGGTCAAACTCTCCTGCAAGCCTTAGCCCGTATCGTTGTTCACCAATGACGAATGCATCAGCGCCTGCTTTCATTAACGGTTCGATATCTTCTATTTTCGTTGGCGTCACTAAAAGTTCAGGCTTTTTCATGCGAATCCCCCTTTTTCATGCTTATGGCCAATCCATCTCCAACTGGGAGGATGACTGTTTCGTAGTCTTCATGCGAGATCAGCCATTCATTGTATCCTTTAATCTTCTTCACCAAGTTCCTGGTTCGCTTGGATTCAATTGATTCCAATTCTTCTGCAACTAGTCCCTTAAAGAGTACGTTATCAGTAAAGATAATTCCTCCCGGTGCCAAATATTTCTCATACATTTCAAAGAAACGCTGATATTGCCCCTTAGCTGCATCAATAAACAGGCAATCAAACGGTCCATGCGGAGAAACGAGATGTTCGGTTTCAAGGGCATCCCCTTTTATGACTAAAACACGATTTTCCATATGAGCCCGTTCAATATATTCATACGCCTTAGATAACCGGTCCTCATCACGTTCAATCGTTAATATTGTCGCATTCGGCAAAGTGTAAGCCATCCTTAGAGCGGAATAACCAATCGCCGTGCCGATTTCTAAAATATTTTGCGGTTTTTGGATTTTTAGAATCTGCAGAAGCGGCTCCATTCCTGATAATTCCATAATCGGAACACCATTTGCTTTCGCATAGCCTTCCATTTCCGTCAGAAGATCATTGCGCACTGGAGCAAATGCTTCCAGATAGCGATTGAGATTCTCATTCATCCTGATTCCTCCAAATCCTTAAACTTCCTTATTCCAAAAAAATGAGAAAGCCAGCAACGGCTTTCTTACATTCGTGTCGAAATTTACACTTCGACTATTTTAGCATAGATAGGATGGGGAAGGGAAATGTTTCTTATTATCAATCCTTCCCCCAAATTATGCTAATTATTCGTGATATGCTCTGCCTTATCCTTATTGTGCTCTTCCAGAGTTTCATTAAAGAGGACTTCACCGGAAGGAGTTGCAAGGAAATACAAATCTTTAATGTCTGCTGGATTCAAGGCAGCCGATATGGACGTTTCCCCGGCATTCGAGATTGGTCCTGGTGTCAAGCCCTTATGAATATAGAGATTATAAGGTGAATCTACTTTTAGATCCTTATACATGACACGGTCTTTATGTTCACCGAGCGCATATAAAACGGTCGGGTCTGTTTGAAGTGGCATATCGATTTTCAACCTGTTCTGGAAGACAGCTGAAATCTTATCCCGGTCCGCCTGCTCGGTCGCTTCCTCTTCAATTAAGGAAGCCATCGTGAGAAGCTCGTGGGCCGTCCAATTCTCTCCCATTGCTTCTTCATATTTCGCAATAACTTCATTGGTTTTCTTAATCATCAGACTGATGACCGATTCAATCGCAGGCTCCTCTTCATAGATTGAATAGGTTGCAGGATATAAATATCCTTCAAGAGGATAACGGAT
This sequence comes from Pradoshia eiseniae, assembly GCF_002946355.1. Classification (NCBI taxonomy): domain Bacteria; kingdom Bacillati; phylum Bacillota; class Bacilli; order Caryophanales; family Bacillaceae; genus Pradoshia; species Pradoshia eiseniae. The sequence continues at coordinate 108,741 of NZ_PKOZ01000001.1, read as the reverse complement.
ATCCTCTGCAAGAATTTCATCAGTAAGCAAATCAGGGTAAGTATCCATCATGCTTTTGATAAACTTCTTATCATTCATCACTTTGAGGACTTCCTTGGATTTCACGTCAAGCTTTTCAGCAATGACATCTGCGATTTCTTCTAAGTCCCTGCCTTCCGGAACTGGAATTGTGAATATCGGAGCTACCTTGCCGCTTTTAATAATGTCAATGATTTCATCCAGTGTCATTGATGGCGATAAACTATAGGTTCCGGCTTGGAATCCAGCCTCATTATTAAATTTGATATAGTATTTAAAGATTTGAGCATTTTTAATAATGCCATTGTCCTCTAATATATTTGATATTGTTGTAACTCCTGAGCCAATCGGTATTTCCACTTTCACATTTTCTTTGCTATCCGTATCGACCGGCTTCAAGGAAGATGATATATAGAAATAGCCCACTGTTGCTGTTATGATGACTAGCGCGATGAACACAGCCAAGGAAATCAGCACGATTTTCCTGACAACCTTTGCTTCGCTCTGTCTTTCTAGAAGCTTCATCTTCATCTCCCTCTTCCAATCTTGTTTATCTACACTCATTTAGTTGCCCCCTTCAAATGGCTATCCGACACAAATTGCCCTCTTTATTTATTGCAAAATATACCGGAATCTGTCAATGAAATTACAAGAACTTTGTAAAAAAAATCAAAATGAAAGAAAGATTCCTTCTTGCTTATCTTTATATGTTCGCATATTTCAGCATTATTTGCAGTAAAGAACAAAAAAACTCTTCCGATCACCCTTGATCGGAAGAGCCATTTAGAAACACTTATTCTTCTTCGTCCTCAAAGAATGTGTTGATGACTTCTTCTACCATTGCCCATTCTTCATCATCTTCAATATCATTTAATGTGCCGACTTCTCCACTTTCATCCGGAATATAAGAAGCAACATGAATCAAATCTTCATCATCATCTGTTCCTACTGGAGCGAATACAACATACTGCTTGTCATAATCATCTAAATCAAATGTAAGCAAAATTTCATGCAATTGCTCATTTCCGTCTTCGTCAATAATCGTAATCATGTTTTCTTCCATTTCAATCACCTCTTGTTAAATTAAGCTGTGTTTAACTCAAATGCCCGAGTTCCCTGCTCTTGACGCCATGTATGGGAAGTTGTACCCCTCCAATATATTTAAACAAATGAACCCTAGCAATATTCACACAGCTATGACCTTTAAAACTTACCGCTGTCTAAATAGCCTTGAAGAATTAAGACAGCAGCCATCTTATCAATCACTTTCTTACGTTTTTTTCGGCTGACATCCGCATCCAACAGTACACGTTCGGCAGCCATCGTGGTTAACCGTTCATCCCACAAGACAACAGGCACTTTATAGCGCTTTTCAAGCTTCTCAGCATAATGCTTGCTCGCTTCGCCTCTTGGCCCAATTGTCCCATTCATATTCTTGGGCAAACCGACCACAAACTTGTCCACTTTATATGGTTTTAGCAGCACATCCAGCTGCTTCAGCCCAAGTTGATTCTTTTCTTCATCGATGGCAATGGTCTCTAGGCCTTGAGCTGTCCAGCCCATCTCATCACTGATGGCGACACCCACGGTCTTTGTTCCCACGTCCAGGCCAACTATTCTCATTCTTATCCCTCACGATGGTGCTTTAAATACGATTTAACCAATTCTTCAATAATCTCATCACGCTCAAGCTTGCGAATGAGATTACGCGCGTCTTTATGACGCGGAATATAAGCCGGGTCTCCCGATAGCAAATAACCGACGATTTGATTAATCGGATTATAGCCTTTTTCATTCAGAGCATTGTACACTTCCATGAGAACTTCACTCACATCATGCTCGAAGGAATCATCTGGAAAATTAAATTTCATTGTTTTATCAAATGAACTCATCTTTGCACCCCGCTTCCTATTTGAGAACAAGCTATTCATCGTTCTTTACACATTGTACACTAATTAACCCTTATTATAAACGTCTAGAACCTAGCTTATTGTTTACCGTCCATAGTTTTACCTTACCATCACTCGCTTAAAATGAAAAGCAAGAGGACAGGTAACTCCCTGCCCTTTCTCGCTTTGCTCATTAATGCGCTTCAACTAGTTCTTTCACAGCAGCGAGGGCCGCATCCAATTCATTCGGATTCTTACCGCCTGCCTGAGCCATATCCGGACGGCCGCCACCGCCTCCTCCGCAGCGAGTTGCTACTTCTTTAATGATCTTTCCAGCGTGGTAGCCTTTATCTACTAGATCCTTTGTTACCGCCGCGATTAAGTTCACCTTGTCTCCTTGGACACTTCCAAGCACGATGATAGACGAACCAAGCTTCTGCTTCAAGTCATCAGCCATGTTACGGAGGTTGTTCATATCCTGTGCTTGCACCTTCGCGGATAGAACAGTCACTCCATTAATCTCTTCTGCCTTTGACTGAATATTTCCAGCTTCAATATTGGAAAGCTTCGCAGCTAATGATTCATTCTCTTTCTGAAGTTCCTTCACTTCCACAAGCAAGGAATCAATCTTTCCTGGCAGATCCTTTGGACTGGCTTTCACTTTCACAGCTGCTTCACGGAGAATGCTGATTTGCTCTTTTAGCTGCATATACGCAGACTCGCCTGTTACGGCTTCAATCCGTCTCGTGCCGGCACCGATACCGGACTCAGAGACAATCTTGAATAATCCAATTGCTGACGTATTTTGAACATGGCAGCCGCCGCATAATTCTAAGCTGTAATCGCCAACCTGCACGACACGAACGACGTCTCCATATTTCTCTCCGAATAGGGCCATGGCGCCCATCGCCTTTGCTTCAGCCAATGCTTTATTAGAGATCGTTACATCGATGTTTTTCCAAATCTTGTCGTTAACGATTTGCTCGATTTGCTCAAGCTCCTCTGCAGTCACCTGTCCAAAGTGAGAGAAGTCGAAACGAAGCCGATCTGGCTGAACTAGGGAACCTGCTTGGTTTACATGTGTGCCAAGTACATCCTTCAGTGCTTGGTGAAGCAGATGTGTTGCTGTATGGTTTTTCGTAATCTTGCCGCGGTTAGTGGCATCTACGTTCGCATGTCCTTTTGTACCTTCTTTCAGCAAGCCGTATTCAACGATCGCTGTGTGAAGGTTTTGGCCGTTAGGGGCTTTTTGGACATCTTTGATAAAGATGCGCAAGTCATCGTTCTCAAAGAACCCTCTATCTGCGATTTGTCCGCCGCTCTCAGCGTAGAATGGCGTTTTGTCCAAGATGATTTGAACTTCTTCACCTGCCATTGCATCCTCAGCTATTTCGCCATCCTTGATGATGATACTGACCATCGCCTCGCACTCAAGTGTCCCATAGCCGACGAATTCACTAGCCACTTTGATATCACCAAGAATTCCGCTTTGAACCTGCATGGAATCAACATCCTGACGGGCTGCACGCGCACGTGCACGTTGAGCTTCCATTTCCTTCTCAAAACCAGCATGGTCGACTTTCATGCCCTCATCTTCTGCATATTCCTCTGTCAGTTCAACCGGGAATCCATACGTATCATACAAACGGAAGATATCAGAACCGCTGATGGTATCGCTGCCCTTCTTCTTCTCTGCTTGGATGACCTCGGCTAAAATAGCAAGACCATCATGAAGGGTTTCATGGAAACGCTCCTCTTCATTGCGGATTACTTTAGCGATGAAGTCTTTGTTCTTTTCCACTTCAGGGTAGTAATCAACCATGATATCCGCCACGATTGGAACAAGCTCATACATAAACGGCTTATTGATCCCGATTTTCTTCGCGAAGCGCACTGCCCTGCGAAGCAATCGGCGAAGGACATAGCCGCGCCCTTCATTAGATGGAAGAGCCCCGTCACCGACAGCAAAAGCTACAGTCCGAATATGGTCGGCAATCACGCGGAATGCAACATCCTTTTCACGTGTTGTGCGGTATTTTTGACCAGAAATCTCTTCTGTCTTATATATGATTGGCAGGAATAGATCCGTATCAAAGTTCGTCTCACCATCCTGGAAGATGGAGGCCATACGCTCTAAGCCCATCCCTGTATCAATGTTTTTCTTAGGCAGCTCAGGATATTCGCTGCGCGGGATTTCAGGATTCGCGTTGAATTGAGATAACACGATGTTCCAGATCTCAATGTAGCGGTCATTCTCGATATCTTCTTCAATCATGCGGATTCCAATATTCTCAGGGTCATACTTCGTGCCGCGATCGAAGAAAATTTCTGTATCCGGTCCTGATGGGCCCTCACCGATTTCCCAGAAGTTATCTTCAAGCGGGATGAGATGGTCATCCGGTACACCTAAGCTCTTCCAAACATCGTACGTATCAGTATCTGCAGGATAGTAAGTGATGTAGAGCTTTTCCTTCGGCATTGCGAACCATTTCTCAGATGTAAGAAGCTCCCATCCCCATTTGATGGCATCTTCACGGAAGTATTCACCGATGGAGAAGTTGCCGAGCATTTCAAAGAATGTGTGATGGCGGGCTGTTTTCCCTACATTCTCAATATCATTTGTCCGGATGGATTTCTGAGCGTTCGTGATGCGCGGATTATCCGGAATCACGCGACCGTCAAAATACTTCTTCAATGTTGCTACACCTGAGTTGATCCAAAGAAGGGTCGGATCCTCTACCGGTACAAGGGATGCACTAGGTTCAACCCTATGTCCTTTTTCTTGAAAGAAATCCAAAAACATTTGTCGAATCTCTGCGCCTGTCATATACTTCATTTTTTGTTCCTCCTTATAAAATTGTACACAAAAAAGCCCTCAATCCCCATAAACAGGGACGAGAGCTTAACTCGCGGTACCACCCTGATTGCGAAAGCTACTGCCTTCGCCACCTCAGAAACCTTAACGCGGTTTAAACGGCAGGGTTTTTCCTGCATTCCGGACTAGCTTTCTGTTTCTCTTCTTCAAAAGTCTCTTTCAGCCTAAGGAGACTTCTCTCTTATTCGTGCACAAAAACTGTCTGCACGGTTTTTGAAGGGCTTAAACATACTTGGTTCCATCAACAATTTTTCGTTAATTCCGTTATATGTTGGATTATAGTCATTCCTTATTTCTTTGTCAATCTTATGAGAACAGTTTATTCCTTATTCATTAATAATTTTCGGTGGGCAACGCTGACCTTGACTAAGGCAAGAATCGGCACAGCCAAGATGAGTCCGGCCACACCTGCGGCCTTTCCCCCGACAAGCAAAACGAATATGATCACAAGCGGGTGAAGCTTTAATGTCTTGCCCATCACGATAGGTGAGATGACATTCCCCTCCATGAACTGAAGGACAATGATGATACCGGCCACCTTTAACACCATGCCCCAAGAAATAGTCAATGCAACCAAAACAGCTGGGATAGCCCCGATGATGGGACCGAAATAGGGAATAATATTCGTTATGCCAATAATGAAGCTGAGCAAAAGAGGATAATTCATCCCAAATATGTAAAAGAGAACAGCTGCGCAAGCACCAATTATAAAGCAGACAAGCAGTTGTCCTCGAATGTACCCACCCAGAGAGCGGTCAATATCGGTGAGAAATCGCCTCGTTTGTTCTCGTTTTCTTGCCGGAATGAGCAGCAGCCCTTTTTCAATAAGGCTCTCACTGTCCTTTAACAAATAAAATGAAATGACAGGAATCAAGATGACCAGAATCATCACATCCGACAAGCTGCTCATGGCATCAGCCAGCACATTGACCGAATCTCCTATTCTTAATTCCATCGCATCGATAATCGACTCAAGCCGTTCATGGAGTCCAAATGGCCAGCCTGTCGTATGAGTATGAAATTTAAGGATATAGGTTCGATATAATTCCGCCATTTCCGGCGCTTTAACAGCAATATCATTCATTTGCTCCACAAGAATCGGAACACCTTTATAAATCCCAAATCCCGCCAGACCAAAAACAACCACGTAAAGAAGTGTGATTGCAAGCCCGCGGTTCATTCCCTTGTCCTCGAGATAACCGACAAGCGGGTGGAACAGATAGCTGATGAAAGCCCCAAACAGAAATGGAGCGAGAGCTGTTAACAAAATATGCAGAACAGGCATCCATATAGGCCTAAGCAAATAAAACACCAATAATACAATAAATAAAAGCAAAAAGAAGCCGAGCCTGTAAAACCATTTCACTTGTATGTTCATCTACAACACCTCTTTACTATTCTTCTAAATAGGCGAAAAAATATGTAAAGAGCTGCATAACACTAAAAAAGCTGCGGACATCATATGAAGATGCCGCAGCCTTTACCTTTATAAGAGTTGCTTGACGAATCGTTTCATTTGTCTTTTTCGCTTTCTGTACATGCCCTTATTCATATTGCTTAAGGCCATGCCTGCTCCAAAGCCGATCATTGAGGAAACCATACGGTTCATGTGTCAATCACCTCGGATTCGTTCGCCGCAATCTACAGGCTTATTTGCCGGTCATCTTCACTGAAAAGGTCATCCAAAGAGCTCAGCAACCCATCCTCTTCCACTTGATGGACATGCATGACTCCCTTACCGATAGAAAGCTCCACAAAGCAATTCCAGCAGTAGAATTGATTGACCCCAATCTTCCCAATATCCTTGCTTGCGCAATTTGGGCATTTCATCATTACCTTCACCTCGTCCTATAAATCAGTCCTTAGGTGCCAGTATGCCCTTATTTTGGGAAAACATTCAGTTAAATACCCGGCAATGAATAGTTTACCCAGACGTCATAAAATCATAAGGTGTAACGTTTTCCATACCAATCATTGGATCAGTCGCAAAAAGGCGTTCCTCATATGTCAATTCATCATTCATATCAGGAAGGGATGGTTCGTCCCCCTCGCCACCCTGACCATCAGACACTATGGATGGACGCTCTTGTTCTGATGCAGGGATGCTTCCAATGAAGCCCTCCTTCAGTTTCTCAAGTAAGGTGGTCATCCGCTCCTCCTCACCGCTTTTAGAGACACCATAGCGCATAGCCTCTTCCTCACCGCAAAGAATCAAAAATTGCTTGCTTCGCGTAATCGCCGTATAAATCAGATTTCTCCTCAGCATACGGTGATAACTCTTCACAATTGGGAGGATGACAATCGGAAACTCACTCCCCTGTGATTTATGAATCGAGCAGCAATAGGCATGTGTGAGCTGATTCAATTCCTGCCTTGTATATTTCGTTTCAATGCCGTCAAAGGATACGTGAATTTGATCGACCTTATCTTCATTCTCCTTCGCATAAATAATGGCGATGATTTCTCCCATATCTCCATTATAGATGCCGTTCTCCGGCTGGTTAACAAGCTGCAGCACTTTATCGCCGACACGGTAGATGACATCCCCAAAGGTGAGTTCCCTCTTCTTCCTTGCATGATTATCATTAAGAATTTCCTGTAGCAGGACATTCAAAGCATCAATTCCTGCACTGCCCCGATACATCGGGGCAAGCACTTGGATATCCCGGGCGGCAAAGCCCTTCTTCCGTGCATTCATGACAACCTGACGGATGACATCAGCCACCTGGTTTGTTTGGCAGGCAAAGAACGAACGATCCTTTTTCGGCTGCCGGATGTCAGTCGGAAGCTCTCCCTTCTTGATGAAGTGAGCGAGCTGGATAATGGATGACCCATCCTCCTGCCTGAAAATAGACTCAAGACGGGTAACCGGAATGACGGCTGAATTGAGCAAATCCTTCAGTACCTGACCGGGACCGACAGAAGGCAATTGGTCCTCATCCCCGACAAGGATGACCTGCATGTCATTTGGGATGCATTTAAATAATTGATTGGCCAGCCAAATATCCACCATCGACATTTCATCGACTATCAAGAGCCTTCCCTGAATGGGATTATCCTCACTTCGCTGTACATCCGACCCGTTCCAGCCGAGAAGGCGATGGATTGTGACAGCAGGCAGTCCAGTCGATTCCTTCATGCGTTTGGCAGCCCGGCCTGTTGGCGCGGCTAGCACAAATGGATAGGGATGATCCTTATCGTAATCTTTCGGATTAAGGGAGACTCCATGCAGCTCGGAGTAAAGCTCTACAATGCCTTTAATGACCGTCGTTTTCCCTGTACCAGGCCCGCCAGTCAGTAGCAGCATCGGAGAGTGGAGCGCTTTAAAAATCGCATCCTTTTGCTCCTCTGCGTATTCCATCCCGATGCGTTCCTCTAGCTTTCCAAGCTCAAGCAAGAATTCAGACTCCGGAAATTGCTCCTCATATCCTTCCTGAGACATAATTCGTTTCAGATTGGTGACGATTCCTTTCTCGGAGAAATACAAAGAAGGAATGTAGAATTTCTTCTCTTCCCCGATAAGCTTCCCTTCCTCTGAAAGCTGTACCATTTGCTCTGTAATCATGTCAAAGGTGATTTCGACCTTTTGATTCTTCTCAAGCAGCTCTTTAACAGCAAGAAGCAATGGCTCTGCCTCTAGATAGGTGTGTCCCTCCTGCATACAGAAACGGTCCAATATGTAGAGAATGGCCGCCTTAATCCGGGATGGGTGGCTGCCGCCAAGCCCAAGCGATTGGCCAATCTCATCCGCCTTCGCAAAACCAATCCCCTCTATCGTTTCCACCAATTGATAGGGATTTGATTCAATGATTGAGATGGTATCCTGCTTATACACTTGGTAAATCTTCATGGATAACTGCGGCCCAAATCCTAAACCTGATAGAGAAATCATGATTTCCTCTAAGCCTTGATTAGCCGCAAGCGTATCATATAATTCCTTCGCCTTTTCGCCGCTAAGCTTTGGAATCTCATCTAAAACAGACGGGTTAGCCAATATTTTGGAAATGGCCTTTTCCCCGAGCTTATCGACAATCAATTCCGCTGTTTTCTTTCCGATTCCCTTAAACATCGATCCAGAAAGATAGGCAATGATGCCGTCTTTCGATTCAGGAAGCTCCCGTTTGAAGTTATCCACATTGAACTGTAAGCCAAAACGAGGATGCTCCTTCATCTTTCCGTAGAATGTATAGATTTCCTCCTCATGGAGAGCAGGAAAATAGCCAGTAATAACGGCCTCTTTCTCATCATAGCTGACATTGGTATCCTTCACCCTTATGCGGACGACCGAATATAAATTCTGCTCATTATGAAAGATGGTGACTAAGTGTGTGCCTTTAATAAACGGTTTGTCATTGTCCGTAAAGACAAAAGACTCCTGTTCCACTTTCATCCTCTCCCGTTCAGCTTAATTCCTTCATTTGCTTTAATCCATTTGCCGCAAGAATATGATCCGGCTGGATTTCAAGCGCCTTCTCGAAAAATGTGATGGCTTTTGCTGTATCTCCCTTGATTCCCCCAAAGGCGACTCCTAAATTAAAGTAAGCGTCAGCATGGTTCTCATCCGCCTCAAGTGTCTTCTCCCAAGCCTCAATCGCCATGTCATACATTTCTGCTCCTGCAAGCGCGAGACCGTAATGGAATTGTGCCTCGGCATCTTCCCCATTTAGTTCGATGCTCCGCTGGAAGTATGGAAGCGCCAAACGCGGCTGGTCTAGATGAAGAAGACAAAGCCCAAGCATGAACATCGTGTCGCTTGACTCTAAGCCTTTTTTGATGGCTTGCTCATAGCAATCCTTTGCCTTCAGCAAATCATCCTGTTCATAATAAATCCCGCCAAGACCGTAATAAGCCGTTGCCGCTTCAGGGTCAAGCTCAATTGCTCTTTCAAAGAATTTAATCGCTCTTTCTGTATCATTCATGGAAGCGAGCACATTTCCGAAGTTAATATACCCAATTGGATCCTTCGGGTTCTCTTCAATCATCTCACCGAAGATTTTCGCTGCCTCCTCCATTTTTCCTTGCTCCATATATTGAATCGCTAATTGATTTTTATCCATTGCTTCTGTTCACTCCTACTTTTCTTACGATAATGAATGCCAATAGTATACCATAAAGAAACCCTGTCTTTCCGTTAATCAGTTAACTAGTCTTTCTCCATGTTCTTTTTTCTGCCATTAAGGGTATAAACATTTGTAACTTTCAACATGGAGGACAGATGAATGAAAAAACCACTCATTATTACCTTGGCCATTTTAGTGGTTGTGGGAATATCCTATGGCTTATACGCCTATCAATTCGATGCTGATTTAAAGCCTGATGATGAGCAAACCATCATCGCGCTTGGGGACTCATTAACATACGGTCTTGGGGACGAAGAGGAACAAGGCTATGTCGGCCAGCTGCAGAAGAAGCTGAATCAGCAAAGCCGATATACGTACACCATTCGTAATTTTGGGATACCTGGACAAGAATCCAGCGACCTGCTTGACCAATTGAAGAGCATTGAAGTGAATGAAACCTTTAACGAAGCGGACTGGGTCATCGTATACATAGGAACCAATGATTTGCGCTCGGCAACAGGCGGAAACTTCCTGACCATATCCACGGAGGCCATCGCGCAAAAGAAACAACTGTATACGAATAACATGGAAGAAATACTATCTGCCATACGTAAATTCAATCCTTCTGTCCCAATCATCACTGTTGGTCTATACAATCCATTCCAGCAGAGCGATCAGCTAAATGATGTTGTCAGCGATTGGGATGAATCGGTTAAGTCCATCACGGAACAGCATGAAAATGCTCACTTCATTCCGACAAATGATTTATACCAGGATAAAGAAAAAGAGGATTACTTCAGCGATGCCCTTCATCTCAACCAAAAAGGGTATGAAATGATTGCTGACCGGATTGGCCGTTATATGGCAGAAGAGTTAGACAAGCAATAAAGGAGAATCAGGTATTAAAAAAGCACGAGAAGTTGGCAGCTGCCACCCTCGTGCTTTTATGTTCATCCTTTTATCCATCGCCTTCAGAGTTTCAAGTCTTTTGCAATTGGGCGATAGATAGGCTCGAATCAGCCTACATAATCCAATTTTAATCCATTTTTATAAATCTCATCGATTGTTCCGCCGCCCAGACATACTTCGCCATCATAGAATACGACAGCCTGGCCAGGTGTCACTGCCCGGATCGGTTCATCAAAGATAACCTCCGCGCGCTCATCGTCCAAGATGCGAACTGTCACCTTATTATCCGGCTGACGGTAACGGAACTTAGCCGTGCACTGGAATTCATCTCCCGGATTTCGCGGGGAAATCCAATTCAGCATGACCGCTTTGATGGAATCAGAATACAGGCTGTCATGATGGAAGCCTTGTTCCACATAGAGGATATTTTCCTTTAAATTCTTTCCAACCGCAAACCACGGCTCACCGCTTCCGCCAATGCCTAGACCATGACGCTGACCGAGTGTATAGTACATGAGACCCTCATGCTGTCCTTTCAGCTCACCGTCCATTGTTCGCATTTCGCCCGGCTTCGCCGGCAAATACTGGCCTAGGAATTCCTTGAAATTCCGTTCACCGATGAAGCATATGCCTGTTGAATCCTTCTTGGTTGCTGTCGGCAGTCCTGCCGCCAAAGCTATCTCACGAATCTTTGGTTTATCATATTCCCCGATTGGGAACATGACCTTGCTTAATTGCTCCTGTGTCAGCTGATTAAGGAAATACGTCTGATCCTTATTGGAATCAAGTCCTCGAAGCATTTTGTATTCCCCATCTTCAAACGTCACTCGGGCATAATGGCCTGTTGCCAAATAATCAGCACCCAAGCTCATCGCATGCTCAAGAAACGCCTTGAATTTGATTTCTTTATTACACATGACATCCGGGTTTGGTGTACGGCCTGCCTTATATTCTTCAAGGAAGTATGTGAACACCTTGTCCCAATATTGTTTTTCAAAATTAACCGCATAGTAAGGAATACCGATATGGTTGCAGACACGGATAACATCCTCATAATCCTCCGTCGCCGTGCACACGCCAAATTCATCCGTATCGTCCCAGTTTTTCATGAAAATTCCTACCACATCATAGCCTTGTTCTTTCAATAGATAGGCTGCAACCGAAGAATCCACACCACCGGACATTCCCACCACGACTCTTGTTTCCGCTGGGGATTTCATTATATTTCACCTCTAACTATTTATCTCGCCAAACGGTTCGCAACCTTAATCGCTGTTAAGGCGGCCCGTTCTATTTCCTCTGTTGTATTATTCAGCCCGAAGCTGAAACGGATAGAGTTTTTCGTCCTCTCCGATTCCTTGCCGAACATGGCCACTAGCACATGGGAAGGCTCAATGGAACCCGCTGTGCAAGCCGAGCCGCTTGATACCGCAATACCAGCCAGATCCATATTGACCAGGAATGCTTCAACCCCCACACCAGGGAAGCTGATATTTAAAATATGCGGCAGAGACTCCTCCAAGCTACCATTGATGGCAAAGTCTATACCTGATTCCTCAAATAAGCGAATCATTGTCCCTTTAAACCTTCGATACATGGCTGTCTTTTCCTCAGACATCTCCTGCATGACCTCAGCAGCTTTTGCGAAGCCTGCGGCGCCCGCCACATTTTCTGTGCCAGCCCGGCGCTTTCTTTCTTGTTCACCGCCGAATAATAAAGGCTTAAACGGAATCCCCTTTTTCGCATAGAGGAATCCTATGCCCTTGGGACCATTGATCTTATGAGAGGAAACGCTCATAAAATCTACCCCAAGCTCCTTCACATCAATCGGTACTGCCCCATAAGCTTGGACCGCATCCGTATGGAAGAATGCATGATGATCTTTAAGCAGATCTCCAATCTCCTTGATTGGCTGCAAAGTGCCAACCTCATTATTCCCATACATGATTGTCACCAGAACCGTCTCATCCCTTAAGGCTTGCTTCACGGAATCAGCGGATACGCGCCCAGACTCATCAACCGGCAGGTAAGTCACTGCATATCCCTGCTTTTCAAGCTCCTTGCATGCATGCAGAACCGCATGATGTTCAATTTCGCTTGTAATGATATGGTTCCCCTTATCCTTCAAGGCCTGTACAGCGCTAAAGATGGCAGAATTGTCCGCCTCTGTCCCGCCGCTCGTAAAGATAATTTCATCAATAGATGCGCCAATGCTATCTGCCAGCACTTTCCTCGCATCATCTACTCTTTTTCTGGCAGCTCGTCCAAATTGATGAATGCTAGATGGATTTCCAAATGTATCATTCATAACATCCATCATCACCCGGATTGCTTCTGGATGCATCGGAGTCGTTGCTGCGTGATCTAGATATATTGTTTCCAATGGCCGATACCTCCCTGCCATACTGTTTGCTTAAACCTAAAGAACCCGGTGTCGCGGCGAAAATTGCACCACGCATATCCAAGCGCCGCTGCTCATTCATCCGCCCGAGTCCATCCATATAGCAACAGCACTAGTGGCTCACCGCTTATATGAATGTATATCAACAGCCAAAAATTACAGCTGAATATGGTTAAATGTAGAACATATAAGATTCTGTTTCTCCGCCGTCCGGATCATAGGAAGCCAAGTCTGCTAATGTCGTATTATCAAGTACATCCTTGACCGCATCACGAATCTTAATCCATAGCTGCCGTTTTACCGGCTCTTCTTCCTCAATTCCCTCGACAGGTGTGATTGGCCCTTCTAGAACTCTAATGACATCACCAGCTGTTATCTCACTAGGTTCTTTTGTTAGTTTATAGCCGCCATAAGCTCCTCTGACACTTTTAACAAGCCCCGCATTGCGCAGGGGTGTTACGAGCTGCTCTAAATAATGTTCTGAAAGCTCATTGGCTTGGGCGATTGATTTTAGGGAAGTAGGGCCTTCTCCATGCCTTTTCGCTAAATCAATCATTATGGTCAGTCCGTATCTTCCTTTAGTGGAAATTTTCATGGTCCTAGCACCTCTAGCCTAATAATATTCTCCCAAAAGTATACCATACATTAAATCATAGCCACTTATCAATGCTTCAATAGATGTTTTGGCAAATGTTTTTCATGCTCTATTATGACAGAATATCCGCTCTTGTAGACCTTTTATGCATTTCTTGCCTGCAAAAATGGAAAATGAAAACAATCCTAAAGGAATCTCTCTTCTTTTAGCGAAGTCTAGAATGGATGAATACATATTACGAGAAGGAGTGATTACATTTGGACAAATCGCTTTTCAAAGGCATGGAGGGAGTCTTTATCCCTGTTAAGGATCCAACACTTTCTATGAATTGGTATGAGGAGAAACTCGGCTTTAGCCCCATCTATCATGAGGAGAACGCTGCTGTGATGAAGATAGGAGAAGAATCTCCCACGGTCATCTGCCTCGTCAAAACAAAGGGACATGAGCCCATGCGCTTCCCGGACAACTCGTTTGGCGTAGGGAAATATTATAATTTCATCCCCGCCCGGCCGATTGAGGAGGTACATGCTTATATGCAAGCCATGAATATTAAGGTAGAAGATATGGATGGAGAAGGTGATACTCGTTTTTTCACCTTTTATGACCCGGACGGAAACCCGCTTGGCGTATGCCAATAACCCTCCATCTTTCAAAACGGTATCTATGGGAAAGTAGCCTTTTTATCGCTATAATAAGAAAAGCTACTATTTTTTATGGAGGTTATCGATTTGAACGGAGAACCATTGGCCTACCGCATGCGCCCGAGAAACCTTGATGAGATTATCGGACAAAAGAACGTAATCGGGAAGCAAACGAGCCTCTACCGCATGATCAAGAACGGCCATGTGCCATCAATGCTTTTATACGGGGAACCCGGCATCGGGAAAACCTCTATCGCTTTTGCGATTGCGGGAGAGACGAAGATTCCCTTTATCGCCTTAAACGCAACGACAGCCGGCAAAAAGGATGTAGAAGCAGTTGTCGAAGAGACACATTTAACGGGCAAAGTAATCTTATTCCTTGATGAGATTCACCGTTTTAATAAAGCGCAGCAAGATTATCTGCTCCCGCATGTTGAGCGAGGAGATATTATCCTCATTGGAGCAACAACTGAAAACCCCTTCCATGATGTCAATCCTGCCATCAGAAGCCGCTGCGGACAAATTAAGCAGCTCACTCGACTGTCGACCGATGAAGTTATTGAACTATTGCAGCGGGCTCTGCATGATGAGAAGAACGGGCTCGGCAAACTCGACATCAGGATAACCGATGACCAAATTGAGACCATTGCCGGCCAATCAAACGGGGATGCAAGAAAATCCTTAACCTTGCTGGAATCGGTCGTCTATTCCTCACCGAAGGATATGAATACCTATATCGTAGATGATGAGACAATCAATGACTTAGGCGGAAATGTTGGTGTATACGGCGATAAGAAAGGCTCAAACTATTACAACCTGCTATCAAGCCTGCAAAAGAGCATCCGTGGGAGCGACGTCCACGCAGCCCTCTACTATCTCGCCCATTTACTTGAGGGAGGGGACCTGACAGCCGTGAACAGGCGGCTTTTGGTCATCGCCTATGAGGACATTGGACTCGCCAATAGTGCCGTTGGCACGAATGTCCTTGCGGCTGTTACCGCAAGCGAGCGCCTAGGTCTCCCTGAAGCACGGATTCCACTTTCCGTTGCCGTTGTTGAGATGTGCCTGTCTTCCAAATCAAACTCAGCTTACAAGGCTCTTGACGCGGCTATTGCTGATATACGAGCTGGCCATGTCGGAGAAATACCAAAGCACTTGCGCGATGCCCATTATGCAGGGGCTAAGGAGCTTGGTCATACGGGCTATAAATACCCGCATGATTATCCAATCGGAACATTCGGCGGCTGGGTCAACCAGGAGTATCTTCCACATAATCTGAAGGACAAGAAATACTATGAACCGATTGAGTCCGGCGAAGAGAAGCGCTTGGCTGCCATCTACGAACGGCTTGAAGAATTTAAAAAGAAGAAATAAACAAAGCGCCTCAGCAGCATACTGGGGCGCTTATTTTGATTAATGCTTCGGCATATTGGAGGATGGTTCCGCCATCAGCAAAAATATCGGTTCTTATAATAAATGATGCTTTATCACTCACCAAGAAATCAAACCCTGTTGGGATTCAACCTGAGCCCGAAACTACAACAGCCTTTCTCCAAAAGAATATCCCGGTTAGTCATGAAAAACGACTTACCGGGACAGACTCCTTTTAAGCAAGCTGCTTTAACTTATGAACAGAAGCTTTCACTTTTTCTAAGCCTGCAGCGATAATTTTCTCCGCATCAGCCGGGTTAGCATTATGGCCTTCAATAATGACCTCATCCTCCAACTGCATGCCAAACATTCCGATTGCATGACGCACATAGTTTGCAGACATCTCTAGAGGCTGCATTTCAGGGGTTGAGTAAACGCCGCCTCTTGCACACAAGATAACCGCTTTTTTGTCACTCATAAGACCCTCGAGCTGTCCTTTGTCATTATAGTGGAACGAGAAGCCGGCCTCGAAAATATAGTCAAAGAATGTGTGTAGCGGAGCAGGAATCGTCAAGTTCCATAAAGGAAAGGCAAATACGATGATATCTGCCACGGCGACTGCATCTTTCGCTTTTTGTTTTGCGGCCAACAGGCTGGCTTCTGCTTCTGTCAATTCCGCTTTATTTTGCAGTTTGCCAAGGGCATTAAAAAAATCCTGGCCGAAGTATGGCATATTTTCTGTAAATACATCAAAGGTCGCAACATTTAGCCCTTCTTTCTTTGCCTCTGCTATGTATGTTTCATACATTTTCGTTGATATTCCATCAGGACGGTTATTGGCTTTAACAACTAGTATATTCATGATGATTTCCTCCTGTATGAGTTTGATTCTCTCACGATTGAGAACTATTTAAATTTACCCATTTAATCCACTCAATACAATTGATTTCCAATGGGATAAGTGGGGATTAATGGAACTCGAATACATTTTATTACTCTTAGATAAGAATGCATAAATTATCCAATAAAGTGATTCCGCCCAAAACAAAAAGCCCGGCATATTCACCAAGACTTTCGAATGACTGACTATTAATCATTGACACGTGTTAGCTTAATATCCTTTAATGCTTCTTTGACAACCCAGCTTGCCGCAATCAATCCAGCTGCCGAAGGAACGAAGGCATTAGAGGATGGCGGGAATTTTGCTTTACGTATCTCAGCATCCTGATTGCCGACCTCTTTTGTCACTTCCATTTTCGGCACAATAGGACTCTCATCCGAAAAGATAACAGGGATACCTTTATGGATGCCCTCTTTTCTCAGCTTCGTGCGGATGACCTTTGCCAGCGGGTCTGTATGAGTTTTGGAGATGTCTGCAATTTGGAATCTTGTCGGGTCCATTTTATTGGCCGCTCCCATGCTGGAGATCATCGGGATGCCGCGCTTTAGGCATTCCTTCATTAAATGAATTTTGTAGATTATCGTATCGGAAGCATCGATGACAAAGTCCGGATTTTGAGCAAAGAATTCTTCATAGGTTTCCTCAGTATAGAACATCTTCAAGGCAACGACATCACATTCAGGGTTAATCTCAAGTATGCGCTGTTTCATTGCATCAACCTTTTGCTGTCCGACCGTCGATAAGAGGGCATGGATTTGCCGGTTTACATTGGTAATATCAATATCATCCTTGTCTACAAGGATTAAGCGCCCCACTCCGGATCTGGCTAATGCTTCTACGGCAAACGAGCCGACCCCCCCGATTCCAAGAATGGCGACTGAGGTATTCTTCAAAGTTTCGAGGCCGCTTTTGCCAATTGCAAGCTCATTTCGTGAGAATTGATGCAGCATAATTATCGTTCACTCCAATATAAGTAATTTCTTTTTTATTTTCCTTGTAAATATATTTTAAACATGTGTTTTGTGCTGAACAGCCTACCCTGTAAGCCAGATAAAATCATACCATATTTAACAGATAGGTTTAAATAATGTATACAAAATAAAAATCCGCCTTGCCTCAGCAAAGCGGAAAATAGTTAAAAGTATGTACAGACGTCCCGACATGTGCCGTTTGATGCCTGATGCTTTGGCCCGCCCTCGGCAGGTGGGTGTCCTGTTCCGTTATGTTACAAGTCCCCTCAGACAAGGCATTTGTGCAAACGGTAAACGCCGGACTCCCGTTAAAAGAAATGTTCGGTCAAAACAATAAGGATGCATAACGTACACTTCAGGACGTCTTTGATTTAAATAAAATATTATCAGAATTCTCTTAGTTTTTCAAGGTACTTTCCTTTTTTGTGACCTTTAGACTAAGTTCTTCAAGCTGGCTTTCGGATACTTCGCTAGGCGCTTTTGTCAGCATACAGCTTGCACTTGCCGTTTTAGGGAAAGCAATGGTATCACGAAGGTTCGTGCTGCCTGACAGAAGCATAACCAAACGGTCCAGTCCAAGGGCGATTCCACCGTGTGGAGGTGTACCATATTCAAATG
Source organism: Pradoshia eiseniae (assembly GCF_002946355.1). Lineage (NCBI taxonomy): Bacteria > Bacillati > Bacillota > Bacilli > Caryophanales > Bacillaceae > Pradoshia > Pradoshia eiseniae. Next base: position 90,492 of record NZ_PKOZ01000001.1, on the reverse strand, counting down.
CTTCCATAAGGAATCCGAATTGATCGTTCGCTTCTTCTTTCGAAAATCCAAGTGCCTCAAACATCTTTTCTTGAATGTCACGCTCGAAAATACGGAGACTTCCGCCGCCAAGCTCATAGCCATTCAAGACAAGGTCGTATGCTTGGGCTTTGACATCGATTGGGTTTTCATCCAACAATGGCAAGTCCTCGCGCACAGGCATCGTGAATGGATGGTGGGCCGCATAGTATCTGCCCTCTGCCTCATCATATTCAAATAATGGCCAGTCAGTCACCCAGAGGAAATTGAATTTGCTCTCATCAATCAGCTTTAGCTCTTTTCCTAGCTTCACGCGAAGCGCACCAAGGGAATCAGCTACAACAGATTTCTTGTCAGCAACAAATACCAATAAGTCGCCAGGTGCGGCTTCTGTTGCTTCAATCAGGGCTTTTCCTTCTTCCTCTTGGAAGAATTTCGCGATTGGGCCTTTCAAGCCTTCTTCCTCCATCTTCATCCAGGCAAGACCTTTTGCCCCGTAGCGTCCTGCGAATTCACCTAAAGCATCGATATCTTTTCTGGAATAGTTCGCAGCTGCACCTTTAATATTGAGGGCTTTGACTTCGCCTCCGTTTGCGACTGCTGATGCGAATACCTTGAATCCAGATTCCTTCACTAATTCGCTCAGGTCAATCAGTTCCATGCCGAAACGAGTATCAGGCTTATCAGAGCCATATCTGCCCATCGCATCTTTATACGTTAAGCGCGGGAGCGGAAGAGAGATGTCGACTCCTTTCACTTCCTTCATGACCTTCTGCATCATGCGCTCGGTCATGCTCATGATATCCTCTTGGCTCATGAAGCTTGTTTCGATATCGATTTGTGTGAATTCTGGCTGGCGGTCTGCACGCAAGTCCTCATCACGGAAGCAGCGAGCGATTTGATAGTAGCGTTCAAAGCCAGAAACCATCAGCAATTGCTTAAAGATTTGCGGAGATTGAGGCAATGCATAGAATTCTCCCTCATGAACACGGCTTGGGACTAAATAGTCACGTGCGCCTTCTGGCGTGCTCTTTGTTAAGATTGGCGTTTCAATGTCGAGGAATCCTTCTGAATCAAGGAAATCGCGAATCGCCTTCGTTGTTTGATGTCTCATCTTGAATGTTTCAAACATTGCGGGACGGCGCAAATCTAAATAGCGGTAAGCTAAGCGGATATCCTCTGAAGCATCTGTATTATCCGTAATTGTAAATGGAGGTGTCTTAGCTTCATTTAGAATCGTCACCTCAGAAGCAAGGATTTCAATGGCACCAGTCTTCAGGTTTTTGTTGACAGTACCCTCCTGTCTGGCAATGACTTTTCCGGTTACACTTAATACGTATTCACTTCTGATTTTTTCCGCTGTGCCGAGCGCTTCTGGAGAAGCATCAGGATTAAATACAACCTGGACAATCCCTGTACGGTCACGAAGATCGATGAAGATTAGTCCTCCAAGATCTCTTCGCTTTTGTACCCATCCTTTAATCGTAACTACTTCACCAATGGCTTTCTCTGGCACTTCACCACAAAAATATGTTCTCCCAAACATCCTACTTCCTCCTCAATTACCACCAAGTTTAGATTGCAATACTGTAACAAGCTCAGGGAGCGCAATGGTTTGCTGCTCGCCAGTTTCCATATCTTTTAAAGCAATTTGATTATTGTTCAATTCATCCTCTCCAAGGACAGCCACATATTTAGCATGTACCCGGTCAGCTGCTTTGAATTGCCCTTTTGCCTTACGTCCTGAATAGTCTTTCTCAGCAGAAATACCATTTAGGCGAAGGTCATTAACTAGCTTTACGGAATAATCCTGTGCAGCTTCTCCAAGAGAGACGATGAAACAGTCAACCTTTTTCTCAATAGGCAACTCGATTTTTTCTGCCTCAAGCGCTGACAGCAAGCGTTCAATGCTGAACGCGAAACCGATTCCCGGTGTTTCAGGACCGCCTATTTCTTGGACCAATCCATTGTATCGTCCGCCGCCACAAAGGGTCGTAATGGCGCCAAACCCTTCTGAATCGAGCATGATTTCGAAAGCCGTGTGATTATAATAATCTAGCCCGCGAACCAAATTCGGATCAACGGTATAGGCAATACCGATTTCATCTAAGTAAGAAGTGACCTTTTTGAAATAATCCAGGGACTCCTCATTCAAGTAATCAATGATTGCCGGTGCTGTTTCCATCAGCTCGTGATCACGGTCCTCCTTGCAATCAAGGATGCGCAGGGGATTGCGCTCCAATCGGCTTTTGCAATTGGAGCAGAACTCGCCGATACGCGGCTCAAAGTGCTTAATCAATGCTTCTCTATGCTTTGTGCGGCTTTCTTTATCACCAAGGCTGTTAATGATAAGTTTCGTGTTTTTTAAACCGACTTTTTTGTAGATATTCATCGCAAGGGAGATGACTTCCGCATCAATTGCCGGATCTGAGCTTCCAAGTGCCTCTACGCCAAACTGAACAAATTGACGGAAACGGCCTGCTTGCGGGCGTTCGTAACGGAACATCGGTCCATTGTAATAAAGCTTTACCGGCTGAACCGCATTCCCATGCATTTTATTACCGACAAAGGAACGAACAACTGCTGCCGTACCCTCAGGTCGAAGCGTCAAGCTTCTGTTACCTTTGTCTGTAAATGTGTACATCTCCTTTTGGACGATGTCTGTTGTATCCCCAACACCCTTTTCAAAAAGCTCTGTACTCTCAAAAATAGGCGTGCGAATTTCTTGGTATTGATACAGGTCACATAGGTCCTTCGCAACCCGTTCAATATACTGCCATTTCTCTGATTCGCCAGGAAGAATATCCTGAGTTCCTCTTGGAATTTGAATAGCCATCTGAAACTTCCTCCTTAATTTGCTCTATATCCTAAATCCCTAATGGAATGAAGTGGTATTTTTAGGTAAAATAAAAACAACCCCCATCCCCTGCTAATTGCAAGGGACGGGAGTTGTTACCCGCGGTGCCACCCTAGTTGGAGACAAATAAACGTCTCCCTACTCTAACAGTTAACGCCTGTGAACGTTCAGCCCCTACTAGATGCGAGATTTTTCAGGGAGAATCCTACGGTGTGTTCGTTCATTAAGGCACATGCAGAAACGTTTTCAGCCCAGGACGCTTCCTCTCTTTTCATGTGGGATCAAAATTACTCTTCACCATCATTGGAATTGATTAAATATGTATTTTTATTTAATTAATATTACGAAGGAAACGTTCCTTTGTCAACCTTTAGAGCGTCCTAATTTCTTTTTTAAATGTTTTACATCACGGACCGATAATCCGAATTCAGAAGCAAGCTCCACCATGGAATTTTGCTGCTCCTTCACTAGAAAATCATGAAAATCCACACCAAAGAGCTGATTATCTACTTGATGGGCCAAAAAGGTTTTGTCGCTATGTCTTGTCATCTATATGCACTCCTTAATTGTTTATAATCAATCGTCTATCTTCCGTATCTTTAGTCAGTATTCCCGAAAACACAGTGAACCTTTCAAGCGATTTCAAGAAATCTTACTATCCTTAGTTCACAGTGGACCTCACGCAAACCTAGAAGGAAAGGATGACCGGAGTATGAAGAATATGAAACGAAAGACTGGGATAATAGCCCTTACCTTTCTTTTGACACAATCAATGGCTGCACCAGCCATATTTGCTGAAACTAACGAAGTAACTGTAAAAGACGGATTCATCAATGTTCGGGGTGGTGCTGGAATGGATTATCCAATCATCGCGAAGGTGAAAGAAGGAGAACATTTTTCCGTTCTGGAAAATGCTGGTGAATGGATCAAAATTCAAGTGAATGATGAGAAAGAAGGATGGGTCGCAGAATGGCTTGTCTCCCAAAAGAATGAGAGCCTGACAAGTAAAGAAAACACCGGCTCTGCTGGTTTCACAACAGTTGATGGGCTTAGGGTACGCAAAGGGCCAGGATTGGATTATCCCGTTGTCAGCGTTTTATCAAAGGATACGAAGGTGGAAATTACCGGTCAATCCGGCTCATGGGTATCTGTTAAAGCAGGCTCAAGCACAGGCTTCATTTCCGAGGAATATATTCGCACAAATTCACACACTCTCTCTTTCGGAAAAATCACCGCTGACTCGGTTCGTCTTAGAAGTGCCCCTTCCTTAAATGCCGAGATTGTGGGGGAAATTGAACAAGATGTGTCTGTTGAGGTGACAAAAGAGGAAAACGGTTGGACGAATATCCTTTATCAAGGACAATCCTATTGGATTAGCAGTAAATATATATCTGAAAAGAGCAGCCACTCATCTGCTGGAAAGATGAACGTCGAAATCACTGCCTCTTCCTTGAATGTACGCTCCTCTCCCAAGACAAGCTCAAGCATCATCGGTACAGTGAAGAAAGGCAATACATACGAAGTTCTCAGCCAAGATAATCAATGGTATGAAATTGGGCTTGAGAATGGAAAGAAGGGCTGGGTTGCCGCCTGGTATGCTAAACCTTCAGACAATCGGACAAGCAGCGATTTGGGTATTGATGAGGGCGAGCTCATCACCATAACAAAAGACAAGGTTAATATACGAACCGGACCTGGGACGACACATCCAATCAAGAAGGTTGCGGGCATTGGAGAAACCTATAAACACATCGGAACCAAGGAGGACTGGTCAGAGGTTCAGCTTTCTGACGGAAGCACCGGTTTTATCGCTACTCGGCTCCTATCCGGCTATGATTCCGACGTTCAGGCGGCCTATAACGGACAGAGCGGTCCATTATCCGGACAATTGATTGTGCTCGATGCTGGACATGGCGGTATGGACAGCGGAGCCATAGGGACAAGCGGGCATTTCGAAAAGCAGCTGACCCTTCGCACAGCCCTCCTGCTGTCATCGAAATTAAAGGAGAAGGGCGCAAGCGTGTTGCTTACGCGAACTGGCGATCAATATATCTCCCTAAGCGACCGGGCCCTCCTCGCCAATCAGCAGGCGGCCGATGCTTTTATCAGTATCCATTATGACAGTACTGTCGATATCGAGGCCGGCGGTATTACAACCTACTATACACACCATCAGCAGCAGGAGCTCGCCTCCCATATCCAGCGTAACCTCATCAGAAATGCCACCACAGAAGACAGGGGCATCAGACATTCCAGCCTGCGTGTATTGCGGGAGAACAAACGCCCTGCCGTTCTGGTTGAATTAGGCTATATCAGTAACCCGGCCGAGGAGTCGCTCCTTCACACATCTGGGTACCAGGAAATCATTACTGATGGTCTATTACACGGCCTCAATAGTTTTTTGAACTCAAAATAAAAAGAGCAAAGGCGTAATTGCCCTTGCTCTCATAGATAAAAGGGATTGCAGAATTATATTCTCAATCCCTTTTGTCTATTAAATCTCCTATATTATGATTTGCTCTCCAAGATTAAGGTCACTGGTCCATCATTGATGAGCGCAACATCCATCATTGCCCCAAAGGAGCCTGTAGCGACAGATATACCATGATCTCTTAAGCAATCATTGAAATAATCATACAGCTCTTCAGCATAATCCGGTTTAGCGGCAGCCATGAAATTAGGACGGCGCCCTTTTCGGCAATCCCCATATAGGGTAAATTGCGAGACAGACAAGATTTCTCCGTTCACGTCTAAGAGTGAATGATTCATCTTGCCAGCCTCATCTTCAAAAACGCGCAAGTTCACGATTTTATCCGCCAGATAGCGACAATCCTCCACCGTATCCTCATGCGTCACTCCTACTAAAAGGACAAACCCATTTGAGATTTCACCGACAACTTTGCCAGAAACCGTTACGGACGCTTCCTTTGAGCGCTGTAAAACGACTTTCATGTATCAAAACTCCTAACTCATTAGCCTTCTTACGGAATAAATATCCGGAATTTGCTTGATTCGATCGACGACCTTCTGTAAATGAGACACATTATAAATAGAGATCGACATAGTTATTGCCGCGCTTTTGTTGCGGTCCGTACGTCCTGAAACTGCGGTGATGTTTGTTTTCGTCTCACTGACAGCCTGAAGCACTTCATTTAAGAGTCCGTTCCGGTCAAATCCGCTTATTTCAATGTCCACATTGTACTCTTTCCGGTCTGACAAGCTGCTTTCCCATTCAACTGGGATGATTCTCTCCTTGCTTTCCTCATCCAGCACGTTTACGCAATCAGCACGGTGGACAGAGACACCCCGCCCTTTCGTGATGTATCCGACAATTTCATCACCAGGCACCGGGTTACAGCAGCGTGAGAGACGGATAAGCATATTATCGATGCCCTTCACCCTGACCCCGGAATCTTTTTTCTTCGTTGTCGGAATCATTCGCAGCTCGCTCACCGCATCAAGCAAGCTAACTTCTTGCTCCTTCTCCCTCTTCTTGCGGAGTTTATCCGTCAGCCTGGTTGCGATTTGCGCAGCAGTGATGCCATTATAGCCAACGGCAGCATACATATCTTCTTCGTTGGCGAAGTTAAACTTCTCTGCTACCTTTTGCAGGTTTTCAGGAGTGTAAACATCCTTTATGTCAAAGTCTAGAGCCTTTAGCTCTTTCTCGACCAAATCCTTACCCTTTTCAATATTTTCCTCGCGGCGCTGCTTCTTAAAGAATTGCCGTATTTTATTTCTTGCCTGTGATGTCTTGGCAAGCTTCAGCCAGTCTTGGCTTGGTCCATATGAATGCTTAGAGGTTAATATCTCGATGATATCTCCTGTTTTCAAGACATAATCGAGCGTCACCATCTTGCCATTGACCTTCGCGCCAATTGTCTGGTTGCCGATTTCCGAGTGAATTCGATAGGCAAAATCAATTGGCACTGACCCAATTGGGAGTTCAAACACATCTCCTTTTGGCGTAAATACGAAAACCATATCGGCAAATAAATCTAGCTTCAGGGATTCCATGAATTCCTCGGCATTGGTGGATACGTCCTGGAATTCTACAATTTGTCTGAACCAGTCAAGCTTCTTATCCATTCTTTGCGTGGATGTAAGGTCCTTGCCTTCTTTATATGCCCAATGGGCTGCAATCCCATATTCCGCTGTCCGATGCATCTCAACAGTCCTGATTTGCACTTCGAGCGGTTCTCCCTTCGGCCCGATGATGGTCGTATGAAGAGACTGGTACATATTAGCCTTAGGCATGGCAATATAGTCCTTGAAACGTCCCGGCATCGGCTTCCAGCATGTGTGGATGATACCAAGAACCGCATAGCAATCCTTGATGCTGTTCACGATTACCCGCACAGCCAGCAAGTCATAAATCTCCTCGAATTGCTTCTTTTGAAGGACCATCTTCCGGTAGATGCTGTATATATGCTTCGGCCTCCCGAAGATATCGGCATGTATTGACACCTCTGCGAGCTTATTCTTCATCTCCGAGATGACATCAGACAAATACTCTTCCCGCTCAGCACGCTTTTTCTTCATCAAATTAACGATACGGTAATATTGCTGCGGGTTTAAATAACGCAGTGCAGTATCTTCAAGCTCCCATTTAATTGTGGAGATTCCGAGCCGGTGAGCAAGCGGAGCAAAAATCTCCAATGTTTCATTGGCAATACGGCGCTGCTTCTCAACAGGCAAATGCTTTAATGTCCGCATATTATGAAGCCTGTCAGCAAGCTTAATCATAATGACACGAATGTCCTTTGCCATGGCAATAAACATTTTTCTGTGATTTTCCGCCTGTTGTTCTTCTTTTGATTTGTATTTGATCTTACCGAGCTTTGTTACGCCATCAACAAGAAGCGCGACATCCTCATTAAAGATGCGTGTGATGTCCTCTAGCGTTACCTCAGTGTCTTCCACGACATCATGCAAGAATCCGCCTGCGACCGTGAATGTATCCATCTGAAGGTCTGCTAGAATGGCTGCGACCTGTACAGGATGAATGATATAAGGTTCTCCCGATTTACGGTACTGTTCCTTATGAGCTTCCCGCGCGAATTCGTAGGCATTCTCCAGAAAACCCACTTCATCTTCGGTCATGTAGTTGCTTGCTTTGTCAAACACTTGCTCAGCGGTATATATTTGTTCGTTTGCCATGAGATCACCTTTTACTCCGTATTTCCACTTTTTTGCCTTTACTTCTATATAAAAACCAATTCAGGTTATGCTTAAAAATGAGGATTGTATCTATTATCTTCAAAAAAAGTTTTCTTGTAAAGTAACGAATGACAATTTAGAGAATAGTTTTGTCAATAATCTGTTATCTCTATGAGAAAAGGCGTTCTATCGCGAGAACGCCTGTTAATATATGCTTAATATTCCATTAATGTGAGGATATCATAGCCTTCAAGCTTTTCACGGCCCTCAAGATACGTCAACTCAACCAGGAATGCCAGACCTGCTACGACACCGCCAAGCTGTTCAACGAGCTGGATTGTCGCATCCATTGTACCGCCTGTTGCAAGAAGGTCATCTGTAATCAGCACACGCTGCCCAGGTTTAATGGCATCTTTATGGATGGTCAGGACATCTTTTCCATACTCCAAACCATATTGTACCTTGATTGTTTCCCTTGGAAGCTTTCCTTCCTTCCGAACAGGAGCAAAGCCAATCCCCATTGCATAGGCAACTGGGCATCCGATGATGAATCCGCGAGCTTCCGGTCCAACAATAATATCGATTTCTTTTTCTTTGGCAAATTCGACAATCTTATCTGTCGCATCTTTATAAGCGGCGCCATTTGCCATAAGAGGAGTAATATCCTTAAATTTGATACCTGGTTTTGGCCAGTCCTCTACGATTTCTATATAATTCTTTAAATCCATTGCTTTGTTTCCTCCTTGTAATCATCACGAGATCCAATCTGTTGGTTGAAGTATTGGTATAGTTGATTGGATGGGGCATACAATAATTCCTGCTCCAATTCTATTCGTGCTTTTCGTGCTTGATAGGCTTTGGACTCTGTTAGATCCCTCTTCGGGCTATTCTTCTCTAAACTAATAAGTCCGTTTCTTATTGTAACAAATTCCAGCTCAAAAAACACCTTTGTCATAAAATCGATTGTATCTTTTGGCCAGCCCTTGAAATGAGTGATCCGTTCAGCCATATCTTTGTAATCCATCGGTCCTTTTTTCAGCAGCATCGCATAATACCATTTAAACTGCTCCCTCGTAGGAAACGCTTTAAAGTAATCATCCCCGCCGTTTCGGAAGTAAAGATATACCCTCGCCGGAGCTTTGCCCTCAAAAAGTGACTCAATTATACCTTTTTCATGCGGAAGGTCCATTAGGGCGATATTAAATCCATCAAGCTCCTCTGCCTTAGCCGCATCCGCATTCTCGATGAAAATACCTTCATCCTCCTGTGCAAGTAAAGCTCTGCTCTCCTCGCTGAAAAGAATGATCTTGCGTTTTTCAGGTATAGATGCTGGGTTGATAGCTGTTTTTGCATTTCCGCGGCAATCGAACAGCTGCCAATCCGTAACAGAAAGATCTTGAAGGAACAATTGAGGCTTCTTCAAATTATTCCATTCATTTATCGCCAATTCTCCAATGGCTGATACCCTCGCATAAGGAGATAAATGATCACAGACTTCCCCTAGACCGAAGCCGATACTATCTAATTGTACACCATTTTCTTCAAGAGCAAGCTTTAAATGCGTTTTATCCGCTCCAATTTTTCGCATGCTTGCCACGCTTGCCCCTTCAATCAGGATGCGCGGCTTCGGATTCTGCATACCATAAGGAGCCAATCCTCCCATTTGGCCGATCAGCGCCAAGGAAATCTCCTCGATGGAGATGACCCCATCTATTTCCGTTACGGGCTGGAAATCTTCCTCCGTAAGAACTTCCTTGGCTTGCCTGCAAAGACGTAAGCGAAGCTCATCCACATCCTCCGTGCGAAGCGTCATTCCTGCTGCCATTGGATGCCCGCCAAAATGAGGGAGGAGTTCCCGGTTTAATGATAAATTCTGAAAAAGATCAAATCCTGGAATGCTTCTGGCAGACCCTTTAGCCATCCCTTTTTCCCGGTCAATACTCAATATGATGGTCGGACGATAATATTTTTCCACGAGCTTGCTGGCAACAATTCCAACAACCCCCGGGTTCCACCCTTCCTTCGCAATCACAAGAACGGGAAATTCCTCAGGAGGGAAGCGGCTCTCCACCTCAGCAATCGCTTCATTGGTAATTTCCTTCACGATGGATTGGCGTTCCTTATTCAAGAAATCTATTTCCTCTGCAATCCGCTCTGCTTCTTCCTGGTCATTAGTAAGCAGGAGCTCAACAGCCGGGTCTGCATCTTCTAGGCGGCCGACTGCATTAATTCTTGGAGCAATACCAAAACCAATCGAATCCTCGTTAAAGCTATCCATGGTGATACCTGCCTTTTTATATAAGGCAAGCAATCCAGGCCTTTTCGTCTTCTTTAATGCCCGCAAGCCTCTTAAAGCAATAAGTCGATTCTCATCATGAAGCGGAACAAGGTCAGCAATCGTTCCAATCGCTGCAATGCCTATCAACTCCTCAGGGAGCTCACCTAAAAGGGCATGTGCTAGCTTCATCGCTACTCCAGCTCCAGCAAGCTCAGAAAACGGATATGTCTCTCCAGGCTTTTTCGGATGCAGAATTGCCAACGCCTCAGGTAAAACCGGTCCTGGTTCATGGTGGTCCGTTACAATGTAGTCCATGCCAAGTTCCTTCGCTAATTGCGCTTCCTCAATGGCAGAGATTCCGCAGTCAACCGTTATCAAAAGGGAAGTTCCCATTTCTTTGATTTTCCGGAAGGCATCCTTGTTTGGTCCATACCCTTCTGTAAAGCGATTGGGAATATACCAATCAACCTGCTCTGCACCAAGCTGGTTCAAGGCAAGCTTCAAAACGGTCGTGCTGCTGACGCCATCGGCATCATAATCCCCGTATATCGTGATTTTTTCATCATTCTTGACTGCCTTGACAATCCTCTTTACGGCCTCTTCCATGCCGGATAGAAGAAACGGATCATAGAAATCCTGTTCTGCAGCATATAAAAAAGACCGTGCAGCATCTACGGTCTTTATACCTCTGTTGACCAAAAGCGCAGCCACAATCCGCGGCTGATTGAGCTCATTCATTAATGTATTGATAATCGTTTCATCAGCTTTTTTTAATAGCCATCTCGTTTTTGATTGTAACATTACGTCACCCCTCTGACTTACCTATTATAAAAAAATAATGTCAAAGGTTCAATCCAGGAAGCACAAAATTTTCTTCTTAGTCATACTGACCTTCTTCACGGACCGGTTCCTTACCATGCTTTTTCAGTTCTTTCGTCAAGTGAAGAATCCTGACCGCAAGTGCCGAACCAACGATTGCGCCCCCCATTACAACAGAACCAAGTATGACCAGGATAAGCGGCCAATGCGCCGTTCCGAAAACATAATTAACTGCGACATCCTCCACGTTTGCAACTGCAAAGACTGCTACTATTACCGTAAATACAATGCCGAGTATAACGAACCATTGCAGTTTCCTCATTCCACACACCCCTTCCCGCTTCGAGAAATTAATCGGTATTAATCTATTCCCTTAACAGCGAATAAATAGACATGTACCTGGCGGATGAAAAAAGGCAGCCCGATTGATCGGACTGCCATTAGTACACTTCATCCTTATACTTGCGGCTGGTCGGATGAAGCTCTTTTTTCTTTGTAAGTTTTCAATGTTCCTTTTTTCTTCAGTTCCCTGCCTTTTAAAATAGCGTACAATGGGGATGCAATCAAGACAGAGGAATACATGCCAGTAATAAGGCCAATCAGTAAGGCAAGGTTGAAATTCCAAATGGATTCGCTGCCAAAGATCATCATGGCGATAACAACGACCAGAACTGTGATGACCGTGTTGAAAGAGCGAACCAAAGTTTGCCGAATACTGATATTAACGATTTCGTTCAGTTCTGCCTGTGTCTTAATACGCTTTTTCAGGCGCATATTTTCACGGATACGGTCAAAGGTAACGATCGTATCGTTGATAGAGTAACCGATAATCGTCAGCACGGCTGCGATGAAGGTTAAATCTACTTCTATTTGGAACAAGCTGAAGATTGTAATAATCATAAAGGCATCATGCAAGAGCGCCAGCACAGACGGCAGGGCCATTCTCCATTCGAAACGGATGCTCGCATAGATAACGATGCCGATTGAGGCGATTGCAGTCGCAATCAAAGCATTTTTAGCCAATTCTTTCCCGATGGTCGGAGAGACCGTATTTACATTTGGATTATGGGCATATTTTTCTTCGAAGTAGGTGCCAAGTTCCGCAATTTCGTCTTTATTAAATACCTGTTTTGTCCTGACAACGACGGATTTATCCTCATTGCCTGTCAAGACAACATCCTGAGCAACAATACCATTCTTCTCAAGATCGCTATTGATTTCATCAACAGAAATCTTTTCATCTGATGTAATCTGGATTCTCGATCCGCTTGAGAAGTCTATGCCTAAATTCATGCTTCTCACAAATAAAGATCCAATACCGATTAACGTCAGAACAATAGAGAAGATAAAGAATTTCTTTGCTGGTTTGACGAAATCCCATTTATCAAATCGCGTCGGCAAATATTTGTCCTTCTTAAACTCATCTAAATCATGAATATCTTTCTTCTTAACGCCAAACCAGCCTGGTCGGGTATCTAGAAGATTACTGTTTACCCAAAGCCCCATAATGAGACGCGTGCCATAAACAGCCGTGATGAAGCTCACTAAAATACTGACAATCAAGCTTGTCGCAAAGCCCTTAACTGAGCTTGTCCCATAGATGAACAAGACAGCTGCGGCCAGTAAGGTCGTTAAATTGGCATCAAAGATGGTGGATAAGGAGTTTTTGTTTCCTTCCTTGAACGCCGCCTTAATTGTCCGGCCCTTCTTAATCTCATCTCGAATCCGTTCGTTGGTAATAATATTCGCATCGACGGCCATCCCCACCCCAAGAATGAGGGCAGCAATACCCGGCAATGTTAAAACAGCATTCATCCAGTCATAGACGAGAATAATCAAATAAACATACGCTGATAGCGTGACAACTGCCACGACACCCGGCAGTCGATAATATAAAATCATAAACAGGAAGATGGCTAAAATACCAATCATACCGGCAAATAATGTACTGTTGAGCGCTTCTTCCCCGAAGGATGCGCCGACAGACGTAGAGTATATCTCTTCAAGCTGAACCGGCAGTGCTCCTGCATTCAGGACTGAGGCAAGCTCCTTCGCTTCTTCAACCGTGAAGTTTCCAGATATCATGACCTCATCTGAATTAATCTGATAGTTCACGTTAGGAGCAGAAATGAATTTCGGATTTTCCTTTGCAACTTCCGCTTCATAGGAATCCTTACCTTCTTCAAAATCAAGCCAGATTACGAGCTGATTATTTGGGGCCATTGCCAGAATTTCCTTCGTAACCTCGCCGAACTTCTTCCCGTCCTTCAGCTTAACAGAAACTACAGGCTGATTCGTCTCATCATAGCTTTGGCTTGCTCCGCCCTCTTCTAAATCGCTTCCATCAAGCATGATTTTATCATTAACATCACGGAAGGTCAGATTGGCAGAGGTGGATAGAATTTCACGAGCATTTTCCTGATCCGCTACACCAGCAAGCTGAACACGGATCCGATTATCATCCTCAATGGAAATGGATGGCTCACTTACGCCAAGAACATTAATCCGGCGGTCGAGCGCGCTAGCAGTTGCTGACATCGTATCATTATCAATTTTCTGGCCTTCTTTAAGAGGCTCTACCTTGTACAACACTTCGAAGCCGCCCTGCAGATCGAGGCCCAGTTTTATATTCTTCATCACATTTTCTGTCGTTCCAAGCATCGTTCCGCCTAATACGAGAACAATGAGCAAGAAAGCAACTATTCTGCTTCTTTTTACCATTATGTAAATTAGCCTCCTAATTGAAATTTTCCGATTGAAGCAGCATAAAAGGACGCTATGCTTGGTAAAACATGTGCCTAGTTGATTCAATCAAAAAGATTGGTTTCCTATAACGTTCTTATTATGAAAGATTGCGTGTTCAGTGTCAATTTGAATCCACAATATATGGAAATATTTCGTGCCATTGGCGCAAAATTCCGAACACATATGGTTGACCGTCCATAGACAAAACAGGCTTATCAAGAGAATAAGTCCTTAAACTCCTCAAGCCCCGCAGCAATATCCTTTTTCATATTTTCTCCTTCTACCATGGCCGTTGTAGTGGCAAAAAGCATATAATCTGATACCTTCACCCTCATAATGTCTTGGATAATTTCATATGGCCGCGCATCTGCATTCGCCTTTTTCCATTTTTTCTGAATCAGGTAGTTCCAAATATCCTCCTCCGTAATATCCGGATAACCAAGCAAGTTGAACTCATCCTGCTTGCTTTTGAGCGCAGGGTACATTTCTTGACGGTATTTCTCATATGGGTGTTTATCTTCCACAATCTTCATCCCCCAAGCTAAATATAGTATGTATTTTTCACTAAATCCTTGAAGCTTGTCATGGTTGGCCCACTCGGCTGCATATAGATTAATTGTAAAGGATTGAAGCTCTTTTGAGAAGGTGGGGAAATGAATGTCTAGTTTTATAAGAGGTACTGTCATCTTGATGATAGCAGGCCTGATTACGAGAGCACTCGGTTTTTTAAACCGGATCGTCATTGCCCGCTACATAGGGGAAGAAGGCGTTGGATTATATATGATGGCATTGCCTTCCTTATTTCTTGTCATTGCCGCTGTTCAGCTTGGCATGCCAATCGCCATCTCAAAATTCGTGGCAGAAGCGACCGCTCGAGGAGACCACCAAAAAACGAAGAAAATACTTGTCGTTGCCTTATCTGTTACCGGAGGCTTATCGATTATCTTTACCCCTATTCTTTTCTTGCTCGCTCCTTACCTTTCAACTCATGTTTTTACAGATTCAAGGACGTATCTTCCTTTGATTGCCATAATCCCGATCATTCCGATTGCAGCCATTTCTGCAGTTTTGCGGGGATATTTTCAAGGCAGACAGAATATGAAGCCCCATGCAATTTCCATGGTGGTTGAACAAGTCGTGCGCATCTCCATGATTGCCGCATTAACAAAAGCATTTTTGCCATATGGCATTGAATATGCTGCAGCTGGTGCCATGATTGCTTCCGTGATTGGAGAGCTGGCATCACTTCTTTATTTGATGTTGATGTTTAAAGTAAAAAAACCATTTCGACTTCGTAGGAAATTTATGCACTATGCGGCCAATGGCAAAGATACGCTGATGGAATTGCTGTCTATCTCCATCCCTGCAACAGGAAGCCGGATGGTGGGATCCATTACATGGTTTATCGAACCGATTGTCGTTGCCAGAAGCCTTGCTGCTGCCGGTGTCGCCACAGGGGTTGCTACAGCCCAATATGGGGAACTCGCGGGCTATGCCGTGCCTCTGTTGATGCTCCCTTCCTTCATCACCATTTCTCTTGGTGTGTCACTCGTACCAGCCGTCAGTGAGGCGTATTCAAAAGGGAATATTAAGCAGGTGGTCCATCGCATCCAGCAGTCCCTTCGCCTCTCTTTCCTGAGCGGGACGCTTGCAGTGGTCATTTTATTTGTTTTGGCCTATCCAATTATGGAGGCGGTTTATCATAATGAGCATGCAGGTGTATATGTCCGGTTCATGGCTCCCTTCTTTATCTTCTTTTTCTATCAGGGTCCATTAAGTTCAACCCTGCAGGCGTTGAATATGGCCAAAGCAGCCATGTTTAACAGTATCATCGGTTCATTGACGAAAATCATTTTGATTATAACACTCGTTGCCCAGCCATCCTTTGGCATCATGGGCGCGGCCATTGCCATATGCGTCAGCACAGTACTTGTGACCATGCTTCACTTCGCATCCGTCATGAAAAAAATCAGCTTAACCATATACCTGCATGAATATTTGATGGCACTCCTCGTGATGGTCTTTACCGGAATCCTTGGCCATATGCTGTATTTCAACTGGCTAACAGATGTACCTGCCATGAATCGCATTCTCATCTCAGCAGCTGCTATGGGCGGCATCTTTTTGGCCGGCAGCATGGTAACAGGGATTGTCCGCAGGGATGAAATCCGAAGAATTCCAATCATCGGGCCCCTCCTTGCCCCTTTAACACCCTTTAAATAGTTCGGTTATTCTTTTTTATAAATACGTAAATGATTATCCTCGAGACTGCATAGAAATACACTCTTAATATCAGGATGCCCAGATCTCTTTAATTCTTCCATGAGCCAGCCTTCCGATTTACCGATTCCATGGAGATTGTCTTGTATGACTCTCCCATCCTGGATAAGGGTTATAATCGGTGCTGGCTTTGGTTTACTAATAATGCTATTCTCTGTAAATTCATAAACAGAAAGCTTCCCGGACGCCTCAACAATCCCAAATTCAACCTCACTGATCTTCCTTACCCCATTCTCTCTAAGCTGCATCAATAAGTCTTCAAGATTATAGCGAAGCTTTCTCATCGCCTTTTGGTTGATTATTCCATTATGAATAAGCACGGTTGGCTCCCCATCAATAACCTTCCGCAGAAAGGGAATCTTCAAAGAAGCATAAGCAACAGTCATTTGGATGATAAATAAAATGCTAATTGGCAAAACGGCATTAAAGACAGCCTCGTCATAATTTTCAATACCGATAACCGCAATATCCGCAATCATGATAAAGACAACTAAATCTAGCAGGCTTAATTCCCCGATTTCCCGCTTTCCCATAATCCGAAATACAAGAAAAATCAAGACATATAGAAATAAAGTTCTCCAAATAATGGTGAGAAAATCCATATCCATTCACCGCTCCCTTTTTTGAATATAGCAAGTAATAGTATTTGCCTAAAGAGAGTTCATCAATCACATTAATTAATGGTTGTACTAAAAATCCATTCTAAATACACATGAGCTGAATAAAGTAATGGTAGGACATACTTTTTTGGTTAAAAAGGAGCTGGTTCTCATCGAAACGAGAAATTTAGGTTCAGCCATTCTTTATGGAGTTGTGACCATTTTCATCATGGCTGCCGTATTTAGCCTGTTCTTCTCCCTAATCCTGCGATTCACAAGTGTCGCAGAATCCTCCCTGACGTATATCATCATGGTTCTCTCTTTCCTCACCCTCTTTATCGGCGGTTTTATTGCCGGCGGAAAAGGAAAAAAACAAGGGTGGCTCCTTGGGGGCGGAACAGGGCTCATCTATACGCTAATCGTGTTTCTCTATCAATACCTTGGTCTTGATTCCTTATTTACAACCAAGCAGCTCATCTATAATGCCTGCTTCATCCTTACTGCGATGATGGGCGGTGTGCTTGGCGTAAACTTGAGCGGAGGTCCAGATACGAAAAAAACCTAGTCCATTAGAATGGACTAGGTTTTTTCATTATTTGTCTGTTGCTGTGTCAGCAGCTACAGCTGCTTCTTTCTTCTGAACCACTTGGCTGACGCTGCGTTTTTCAAACGTTAAGCGTGAACCATCTGGACTCTTAAGGATCACTTTATCTGCGTCAACAGCATCCACTGTGCCGTGTAAACCGCCGATAGTAACAACCTTATCTCCTTTTTGAAGCTCATTTTGCATTTTGACTGTTTCTTTTTGACGCTTTTGCTGTGGTCTAATTAATACCAAGTAGAAGAACACCAAAAGAATGATTGGCAGCAAGAATTGAGAAAATGCCATGTTCTATTTCACTCCTTTCTGTAACTTGTTTATCAAAGGTTAGAAGTTTTTCGCATTCGGCTTATTGAATCCGTATTTCTCAAAAAATTCTTCCCTGAAGTCCCCAAGCCTGTCCTCCATGATAGCTTGTCGAACTTGTTCCATTAATTTTAACAGAAAATAGAGGTTATGGTAAGAGGTTAAGCGTATTCCGAATGTTTCGTCACATCTAATAAGATGGCGAATGTAGGCACGTGAATAGTTTTGACAAACATGGCAATCGCAATTCGGATCAAGCGGACCGAAATCCAATGCATATTTGGCATTCTTAACGACCAATCTTCCTTCAGAGGTCATTAAGGTCCCATTACGGGCGATACGGGTCGGAAGTACGCAGTCAAACATATCAATCCCGCGAATTGCTCCGTCAATCAAGGAGTCCGGTGACCCTACACCCATTAAGTAACGCGGTTTATCAGTTGGCAAATACGGTGTAGTGAATTCAAGCGTACGGTTCATGACATCCTTCGGTTCCCCTACACTAAGTCCGCCGACGGCATATCCAGGGAAGTCGAGGGATACCAGATCTTCCGCACTTTGGCGGCGAAGGTCCTCATATTCTCCTCCTTGCACGATACCGAACAGTCCTTGATCTTGCGGACGAGCATGTGCCTTCAGGCAGCGTTCTGCCCATCTTGATGTCCGCTCAACGGATTTTTTCATGTAATCATACTCAGCTGGATATGGAGGGCATTCATCAAAAGCCATCATAATGTCCGAACCAAGGATGTTTTGAATCTCCATTGCTTTTTCAGGGGAAAGAAATAGCTTATCCCCATTGAGGTGGTTGCGGAAATGTACGCCTTCCTCCTCTATTTTTCTAAATTCACTCAAGCTAAACACTTGGAATCCGCCTGAATCCGTCAAAATAGCCCGGTCCCAGTTCATGAATTTGTGCAAACCGCCGGCTGCCTTAATGACTTCCGTACCTGGACGGAGCCAAAGATGATACGTGTTGCCGAGAATGATGTTCGCACCCATCTCCTTTAATTCCTCAGGAGACATCGTTTTTACCGTCGCGAGCGTGCCTACAGGCATGAACGCAGGTGTGTCAAAGGAGCCATGTGGCGTGTGTACACGCCCAAGTCTCGCTCCTGTTTGTTTACATGTCTTTATTAATTCATATCGTATAGCTGTCAATCTTTGTACTCCTCTCAAAAAATCTTACTTAATAAACATAGCATCGCCAAAGCTGAAGAAGCGATAGTGTTCTTTAACGGCCACTTCATAGGCGTTAAGCACATGCTCACGTCCTGCAAGCGCACTGATCAGCATAATCAGTGTTGACTTAGGAAGATGGAAATTGGTAATCATTCCATCAATCGCCCTGAATTCAAAGCCTGGATAGATAAAAATATTTGTCCATCCGCTCGCCTCAGCGAACTTCCCGTCATGATCCCTTGTGATGGTCTCAAGCGTTCTTGTGGATGTCGTGCCGACGGAATAAATCTTGCCGCCCTCATCCCTTACCTTAGTCAGAAGCTCCGCTGTCTCCGAGCTCATCTGATAGAACTCCGCATGCATATCATGCCCCTCAATCGTATCAGAAGATACAGGACGGAACGTCCCAAGGCCTACATGAAGCGTGATAAAAGCAATGTGGACACCCATAGCCTTGATTTCCTCTAGAAGCTCCTCTGTAAAGTGAAGACCTGCAGTAGGGGCAGCTGCTGATCCTTCCTCACGCGCATAAACGGTTTGATAACGGCTGCGCTCTGTAAGGCGTTCCTTAATATAAGGAGGAAGCGGCATTTCACCGAGTTCCTCAAGCACCTCGTAGAAGATACCATCATAGCGGAACTCAAACTCTCTCCCTCCATGCTCAAGCTCACCAACGCAAACAGCGGTTAACTGACCGTCACCGAAGACAACCTCAGTACCCACTTGGATACGTTTCGCAGGCTTAGCCAAGGTTTCCCAAACATCGCCTTCAATTTGTTTCAAAAGAAGCAGTTCGATATTGGCCCCCGTGTCCTTCTTCGTTCCGTAAAGCCGTGCAGGAAGCACCTTCGTATCATTCAGGACAAGACAGTCCCCCGGTTTCAAAAAGCTTGTAATCTCTTTAAACTTAGTATGCTCCAAATTGCCTGTTTGCTTATCAAGAACCATTAACCGGCTCTCTGCCCTTTTTTCAAGAGGGGTTTGCGCGATAAGCTCCTCAGGCAAGTGAAAATCAAATAAATCCACTTTCATGATGACACTTCCATTTCCAAATACTTATTTAAATCTTCCAATGATGTATAGCAATCCCGATAAGACGACACTGACAAGGATTGAGGTCATCACCGGAAAGTAAAAAGTGGTATTTTCCTTCTTGATGATGATGTCACCCGGCAAACGGCCGAGCTTAATGAACTGCATCAAAAATCCGACAGCAAAAATAACCACACCAATTATCATAATCGTTTTTGGCAATTGATTCATGGATTTGGCACCTCGATGTTAAAATGCCTGTATACATGATCTGTCACAATACGTCCTCTTGGTGTCCTCTGCATAAACCCTATCTGCATCAAATATGGCTCATATACATCCTCTATTGTTCCAGATTCCTCACCGATGGTTGCCGCAATCGTATCAAGTCCGACAGGGCCGCCTTTAAACTTTTCAATGATGCCAAGCAGCAGCTTCCGGTCAATTTGATCCAAACCAACCTTATCGACTTGCATGAGCTCAAGTGCATAATCCGCCAGTTCAAAAACAATATTCCCATTTCCTCGTACTTGGGCAAAATCACGGACACGTCTTAGCAGGCGGTTCGCAATCCTTGGCGTTCCGCGCGAACGGCGGGCAATCTCGCTTGCTGCATGCTCATCAATCTCTGTATCCAGAACCTGGGAAGTTCGTTTCACGATTTCCCGTAATTGAATTTCCGTATAGTACTCCAGCCTGGATACAACCCCAAAGCGGTCGCGAAGGGGCGCTGAAACAGAGCCTGCTCTGGTCGTTGCACCTACCAGCGTAAATGGGGGAAGATCAATTCGGACTGATCTCGCACCCGGTCCTTTGCCAATAACAATATCAAGACAAAAGTCTTCCATTGCCGGATAGAGAACCTCCTCCACGGATTTAGGCAAGCGGTGAATCTCATCGATGAAAAGAACCTCTCCCGGCTGGAGTGCACTCAAAATCGCAGCCAGGTCACCCGGCCGTTCAATTGCAGGTCCGGAGGTTGTTCGAAGAGCTACACCCATTTCATTGGCTATAATCGCGGCGAGCGTTGTTTTCCCGAGCCCTGGAGGCCCATATAAAAGGACATGGTCAAGGGCTTCCTCCCTCATCTTGGCGGCATCAATGAAAACACGCAAATTCTCCTTCACCTTATCCTGTCCGATATATTGGTTTAGGTTTTGCGGTCTGAGACTGAACTCAAAAGCCTCTTCCTGGTTTTGCGCTTCTATGTCCATGATTCTCTCATCCATGTTCTTACCTCCTATTTCAGCATGAGCTGCAAGGCATCCTTAATGTACTCTTCGGTTGTTTTCTTTTCTTTCTCAAGCTGTGCAACAACCTTCTTGATTTCCTTGCTTGAATACCCTAATGCCTCAAGCGCCAGCAAAGCCTCTTCCAGCTCGTGATTCTTCATGCTGTAACTGCTCATCTCTTTTCCGCCTTCGGTAGAGAATAAATCCGGGAAGGCATCAGGCGCCACATCATCAAGCTTGCCCTTCAAGTCGAGGATCATTTGTCTGGCTGTTTTCTTCCCGATTCCCGGGAACTTCACGAGGAACTTCTCATCCTCTGCTTCAATAGCCTCGACGACTTGGTCAACACGTCCGGTCGCAAGCACCGCGAGCGCACCCTTCGGACCAATTCCTGTCACATTCAATAGCTTCATAAACAGCTTCTTCTCTTCACGAGACGTAAAGCCATAAAGTGCGACCGCATCCTCTCTGACATAATGATGGACATATATCTTTTTCTCTTCATCCCCGCCGGAGAACACGAATGGATTAGGTGCCTGAATCAGGTAGCCAATCCCATTTGCTTCTATCACTATATATTCAGGACAGACATAGTCTACCCTGCCTTTGATGAAATCGTACAACTTGACCTCTCCTCTTTTTCGACTGTAAACCATTGTACCATACTCTATTTATCCATCACACTCAACTCAGCACAAATGTTTGTATTTTTATCATCAGGCATCATCTGCAGGATAAAAAAAAGACAAACCCCTTATCAAAAGGAATTTGTCTCGGTTCTTTAGTGCAAGGTTTTCATCGTCGAAATGGAATAGGGCTTATAAGCCTCCAAAAACTGCTTATAGCGTTCTTTGTTCTCAACTTTGACACCCTTCAACAGCTCTGTTTGCTGGCTCGATTCAAGCTTTTTCATGTCAATTTGATAAAACGACTGAATGACCTGGTCTTTCACAGGCTTGCCGTTAAAGATGCTGATTGTTCCATCTGCCTTGATTCCAAAATATCCATTACCCTTTAAAAGAGGGGAGATATCGTCCACATAAGTTTGGAATACAAGCTGACTGTCATTCTGGTCAACTAGCAGCCATTTATCATATTTCCGCCAAAAATCATCCATTGAAATAATGGTTTCTTCAAACGTTTCTTCGCTTATTTCTCCATCTAAATAGACACGCTGCAAGATGATTGTCCGCTGAATCGGAACCGGCTCGCCAACCTCAACGGATGGATTGACCGCAGCCTTTGCCACGAAATCTTGAACAGGACCTACTGTCCCTTGAATGCCAAACAAAGACAACAATAACCATGCTGTAATAAAGCCGCGTAACCTCATCCTCTTACACCCCATCCCATCATCATAATTACTCTCATGAACTAGTATGTCCGGGATGCAAGAAAATTATTACAGGCCGGCAACAGTACGTTTGATTTTCTTAAAAAAGCGTCTTCTCTCCTGAAAATCATTGAGTGTGTGGTCGTACATAGACTTCATCCTTCGCCGGTCGGTCCACAAGTTCTCCCGGCACACCCGGTTCCACTCACGGTAAATATCCGTCGGATAAGCAAGACCCATCATAAAATGACGATGGTGCCTATATTCACGAAAAGGCAGCATCCCAAGGATTTCCTCTATAGAATAACCATTATAGACTAATAGCCTGTTTGCGTATTGAAGATCATCAATGATCGCAGGAGCCCTCGCCATTAAATCGAAGTCGATCATGAAGAGCTTCCCGTCGTTCCTTCTTAAAAAGTTATGATGGGCCAGGTCGCCATGAATGATGACGGGTTCATCTCTATTTCCAATTTCCTCCCCCAAAAGCCCCTCAAGTGCCCATTTCCCCATCGAAACGTATTCCTGAAACACAGCCTCCGGTATGAACGGCTTGATTATCGTTTCATTGCTTTTAAATTCCGCCAGACGTTCTTTCCATTTGCCCACTTGATTGAAGGGCTGGTCAGGAACATGGCTTAGGAGGTGAGAGACGCGCTTCGATGCGGCATGCATTTTTTTCAGCAGGAGGAGTCCTTCCAGCCGCTCTTCCTTATTTCGGTAGCTGAAGGCTTTTTCATGTGGCTGGATGTAGGTCAGAAATCCAATGCTGCTCCCAGCATAACCAAAAGGGGGAAAGGCTTCGCTGAATGTGTAGGAACGATGGAAACCAGCCTCTCTCAGGAAAGTCAGGAATTCCATTTGCATTAAAAGACTGCTCTCATTTTTGAATTGCTTTGCTACAATCAGCCTGCCCTTTTCTGTTTGAACAAGCATTAATCCCGGCTTAATTTGAGTCATCTTCCTGATGGAAACGTTCAATTGATTAAAATAAGAAAGGAGACAGCCCTTAAGGGTGCCTCCTGCACGTTTTCCGCTCATGATTGGCCTTCTTGCTCACTGCTTTCTTCATCGTCAGCTCCCGGCATATCAAAAGCTGCAGGATTAATACGAGGAATCATTTGTGAAGCATGGGGATTATAGAACGGCACGCTTTCAGCGCTTCCTTGCATACCGCTCACTTCTTGATAGGGCGTCTGTTGAGCCGCATATGGATGTTGCACATTTGAACTTTGAGCGCTCTGCTGCTGCATCATTTCTGGATATTGTTTGCTTGACTGGGTAATCGGCTGATAATAAGCTCCCTGTCCGCTCACTTGCTGGGAAGGAGTAAACCCGCATTGCGGCGTGTATCCATCAAACGGCATGTAAGCACCGTCATGATGACTGCTCGATTCATAATCATGATGGCCATGCATCATTCCATCATGAACCCCCATTCCATATGGCTGCTGATATTGGCCGTATCCATACGTCGGCATAACCGGCTGGTAAGGCATCTGATATGGCTGCTGCATTGCCCCTTGAGTCATTTGCCCTTGCATCATTTGTCCTTGTTGCGGCATTTGGGCTTGAGTCATTTGTCCTTGCTGCGCCATTTGAGCTTGAGTCATTTGCCCTTGCTGCATTTGTCCATGACCGTATGGTGAGTACTCCATAGATTCATGGTCAAAATGAAAACTTTCGGCCGTATAATCTACGCATTGCGTATTCATCATAGGTGTATACATCGGCATGGAAGTGATTGGCTGCGCCATATATGGCATCTGATATGGATAGCATGGATTATACATCCACGGATAACAGCAAGGATTATAATACGAAACCACAGGCTGGCAATACTCATACTGAGGCACCGGCATTGGCACTGGCTTCGGCATTGGCATTGGCATCGGCTCTGGTGACTCTACTTTCGGCATTTCTTTGATTGGTTGTTCCTTCAGAATAACCGGCTCCTCTTTCTTTGGCTTTTCTTTATAGATTGGCATCGGGGGCGGCACTTCCATCTTTGTCATATTCATTAGGTAATAGTTGTTGATATCAATTTCCGGTATGACGGGCTTTACTGTCTCCTTCGGTGCAATATACGGCATTTTTGGCATTTCCTTGACGGCTTCCTTCTTCTCTTTATACTGGATCGGCATTTCTTTTGCGGCTGGCTGCTTCAACGGTTGAGGCTTAACTTGTGTCATATGTTGAACAGGGGCTTCCTTAACACCGAAATTCACCTTTGTATCCATTTCTTTCTTGGGAGAAGAATTCGTTTCAGGTATTTTAATTTTCATTCCGGGCATAAGCATATCTGGATTGCTAAGCTGTGAGTTTGTTTTCTTTAACAGTTCGAAATTCACTCCATACTTCTTAGCAATCTTCCATAATGAGTCGCCTTTTTGGACGATATGAATCTTCACGCCTAATCCCTCCTTACACAATGTCCGTATATACTATGATTGATTGGGCAGATTGCTATTATGTTTCAAGAAAATTTATGCGTCACCCTTTCTATTTATGAGAAAAAACCCCTATGTTACAATGAGGACAAACTAGGAAAATAAATTTCCAAAAGAAAATAAGGAGGAGTGGACTTTTGGAGAAGAAGTACAGCGCGGAAGAACGCAGAGACTATCTTGTGAGCATTTTGAAGGAAGAAACGAAACCAATAAAGGGGGGCGAGCTTGCCAAGCTTTGCTCCGTTAGCCGCCAGATCATCGTAGGAGATATTACACTCCTTAAAGCGAGAAATCACCCAATCATCGCTACGCCAAACGGTTATTTATATCTTCAAAACGAAGAGAGCAAGATGAAATCCAAGAGCATCATTATCGCAAGCGAGCATTTGCCAGAAGATACCGAGAAGGAACTGCAGCTCATCGTTGATTGCGGTGTGACTGTCAAGGATGTAAGGGTTGAGCATCCGCTTTATGGCGACCTCACCGCATCCATCATGGTCTCAAATCGCAGTGACGTCCGGCAATTCATCATGAAGCTAAAGACAACGAATGCTGCCCTTTTGTCACAGCTGACAAATGGTATCCATTTACATACACTCGAAGCACAAACAGATGAACAATTGCAGCATGCGATCGACTCCTTGCGTGATGCCGGCTTTTTAATTGAATAGATTACCAAGCTCCACCCATCACATAATAAAGCGCAAAAAGCCGCCTGAAGAACCCTAGATTTACTACGGTGCTAAAGGCAGCTTTTTTTAATAGCTATAATAGCTTCCCATTACATTTACTTTGCAGCCAAGCGCCTCCATCTCGGCAATTGCACCAGGGAGAAGGATATCATCCATGAGCTGGTCAATATCAATGATGAAGAAATAATTCCCCAAGCCCGTTTTGAGTGGTCTTGACTCAATCTTTGAAAGGTTGAGCTTTCTCCATGAGAACGCGGAAAGGACTTGGTGCAGGGCTCCGGCGTGGTCAGCCGGCAGCATGACCATCACCGTTGTTTTTTCCCCCTTGCGAACCAGTCCATCAAGCCGCTCGCCTATCGGTTTATGACTGAGCACGACAAAGCGTGTATGGTTAT
This sequence comes from Pradoshia eiseniae, assembly GCF_002946355.1. Taxonomy (NCBI): domain Bacteria; kingdom Bacillati; phylum Bacillota; class Bacilli; order Caryophanales; family Bacillaceae; genus Pradoshia; species Pradoshia eiseniae. The sequence goes on along the minus strand of NZ_PKOZ01000001.1, from coordinate 64,513 downwards.
GGGCATAATCATGAATATCAGGCTTCACAATAGTAAGCCCATATTCCCTTGCAGCCATCTCATTAGCGATTGCCGCTGTCACTTCCTCAGGATGCTTACTCACATATTGAGCGGCAAAGGCTGTGGATGTAGTGTTTTCACATCTCACTCCCTTCAGCTCACCGTGCAGGTATTTATGACATTGCGCAATAGCATGGCTATGTGAATAGATGCGTTCAATTTCCCCTATTCTTCCCGCATTGTCTGGATGCATCATTAAATGCTGGCGAATCGGCGAAGAGAATTCTGCGACAATCGGCACCCGTACCTCATGAATTAAATAATCCATCGTGATATTAACAGAGCCTTCAAGCGCGTTCTCAAGCGGAACAACCGCAAAGTCCACTTCGTTCTTTCCTGCCGCATCAATGCATTCAGGAATCGTCCCATAGGCAACCCTTTCTGAATTATCAAATAATTTGGTCGCCGCCAAATCACAGAATGTTGCCTTTGGTCCTAGATATGCTACCTTCTCCACTAATCCTTCCCCCTAGTCTTCTAGCTGATCTTTCTTATGAACAAGAAAAAGGCCTGGTTTTTTCAAACATCAGGCCCCCGAGCCAAGTATTTCTACCTTATCTACAAACTCCAGGCTCTTTAACCGATGGATAAATTCATTCATATCAATTTGCATATCCCCCGTATTCAAGGAAAGGGTCACATTTGCCTTTCCTTGAAGAGGGATAGTTTGATGAATGGTCAGAACATTACATCCTGATGAGGCAACAATCTGAAGGAGCTCTGACAGCGTGCCCGAGCGGTCCTCGAGATGAAAAAAGAGCGTAATAATTTTTTCCTTCACGACATTATGGAAAGGAAAGACTGTGTCACGGTATTTATAGAAAGCACTTCTGCTTAGACCGACCTTGTTGACCGCATCCCATACAGATAGAACCTTCCCTCGTTCAATCATCTCTTTTGCCTGCAATGTCTTTTGCATCGCCTCAGGCAAAACGTCCTCTCTCACAAGAAAAAATCGCTTATCAAACTTATTCTGCATCAAAACGCCCCCCAATCACCATTCAGCCAAATCTAGTCTACAAATTCGAACTCATATTCCATCAGTCGGACGATATCCCCATCTTCAGCACCACGGTTACGAAGGGCTTCATCCACGCCCATTGCACGCAGCTGGCGGGCAAATCGCTTAACGGACTCATCACGGCTGAAGTCAGTCATCTTAAAGAGTTTTTCGAGCTTTTCGCCGGTAACAACAAATGTTCCATCAGATTCACGGCTAATCATGAACTCTTCTTTTTCCGCCTCATGCTTATAAAGAACACGATGGATGCCCGCTTCTTCCTCACCATGCTCAAGCGGGAATTCCGGTGTTTCTTCAATCTTGTCAGCTACCGCATATAGAAGCTCGCGCAAGCCTTCACGTGTAACGGAAGAGATTGGGAATATTTGAATATCCTCTCCCAGTTTTTCTTTAAAGGCCTGTAAGTTCTCCGCGGAATCCGGCATGTCCATTTTGCTTGCGGCAATGATTTGCGGCCTTTCAGTCAGGCGCAAATTGTACTCTTCAAGCTCTTTATTAATCGTTACATAATCCTCATATGGGTCGCGCCCTTCTTGGCCGGACATATCAATCACATGGACAATGACACGCGTACGTTCAATATGGCGCAGGAACTGATGGCCTAATCCGACACCTTCATGGGCTCCTTCAATTAAGCCGGGAAGATCGGCCATAACAAAGCTGCGTCCATCTTCTGTCTCAACCACGCCTAAATTCGGCACAATCGTCGTGAAATGGTATTCGGCGATTTTCGGACGCGCTGCTGATACAGATGCAAGCAAGGTTGATTTCCCGACACTTGGGAATCCTACAAGTCCCACATCAGCAAGCAATTTCAATTCCATGATGATATTGCGTTCAACGCCTGGTTCACCTTTTTCTGATAATTCAGGAGCCGGGTTTGCCGGTGTGGCAAAACGTGTATTGCCTCGGCCTCCTCGGCCGCCTTTAGCAATGATGGCACGCTGGCCATGCTCGGTTAAATCAGCAATGATTTCTCCAGTATCCGCATCAGAAACGACCGTTCCCGGCGGCACTTTCACAATCATGTCAGCCGAATTTTTACCGTGCTGGTTTTTAGACATTCCATGTTCTCCACGGGGAGCCTTAAAATGTCTCTTATAGCGGAAATCCATTAATGTGCGAAGCCCTTCTTCCACTTCAAACACAACATTGGCGCCATGGCCGCCATCACCGCCGGCCGGGCCCCCTTTTGGTACATACTTCTCTCGGCGGAAGGCTACCATTCCGTTACCGCCGTCACCGCCTTTTACATAAATCTTGACTTGATCCACAAACATGGCGTTTGACACCTACTTTCTTTCACCTGGTTCTCTTTGTTGTTATCTTACCGTTAATTCAAAGAAAAAAGAATTTATATCACCTGAAGGAGCAGACATTTCAATAGAATCCGGCACCGACAAGCCATCGAATAGATGCTCGACACTGTTCACATGACCTTGAAAATCAAAGCCGATCCTCAAGGAAGCTTCCTCAGACACGCTGAGCATGACAAATAGGGTATGTACAGAGCTTCCTGTCACCTGCTGGTTGAGCGCTTCAAAGAATTCAAGCACAAAACCCGTCAAGCTCCTGTCTTGTTCAGCAAACCCAGCTATATCGTCAACAATCTCAAATCCGAGCTCGAATGTATAATGACGCCAATTCCCAGTCAGCAAGAGTTCTGCCAAGCATGGCATGTCCAAATTTGATACTTTTGCTTCCTGCTTTGCATCTATTATGATTTCCTCAATGAGCCCAGATACGCGGTCCATTTTCCCTAACGCCAGATTTCCCTTAATCAGCTGAATCTTGTTCAGCCAATCATGGCGTGAGTGCCTCAATAAATCGATTGTGGTCCATTTAGTCTCCATCTCAATACATTCTCCTGTCGGATAAATAAAATGAGGTAATGATTAATTCAACATATGTTTATATTAGTATAGCATAGCTGTTTCCTTAATTCTTCAGGAGAGGAATACATCGTCAGCAGCAATAATACATGGGGTCTATATGGAAGTGTAGCGTAAAGCTGATTGAGCATAGGAGGCTATAAAAAGAAAACTCCAACCGATGAGGTCAGAGCTTCATTGTTTGTTTTTATTATGCTTCTTGTGCTACAGGGTATACGCTCACTTGTTTCTTGTCGCGGCCTAAGCGCTCGAATTTAACAACGCCGTCTACCTTAGCAAAAAGTGTATCGTCTCCACCACGGCCAACGTTCAAACCTGGATAGATTTTTGTACCACGTTGACGGTAAAGAATAGAACCACCACTTACAAATTGGCCATCAGCACGTTTAGCGCCAAGACGTTTGGAAATGGAGTCACGTCCGTTCTTTGTGGAACCTACTCCCTTTTTGGAAGCGAAGAATTGAAGATCCAATCTTAACATTTATTCCACCTCCTGTTAGCTATTTATAATTTTCATGTATTTGCCATAGTCACGTTCAATTGTCTGCAGGGACACAAGCATGGCTTGAATGAGAAGCTGAACCTTTTCGTCCTCCTCCGTTACCGGAAAAGTGACTTCAAGATAGCCGCCTTCTTTGCCTGCCTGGTCAATCTTAGGCTTCACATTCGTCAAGCTAAGAATCGCATTGACAGAGCCAAAGGCTACTGCCGATACGCCGGCACAAACAATATCCTGACCTTTTCTTGCAAAATCGGCGTGTCCTGAGAGGCTGAACGATTGAACTCGTTCTCTTTCTCGAACGACCTTTACTTTAATCATGCTCGTCGCCTTAGAAGCTGATCTTTTCGATCGTTACTTTAGTGTAAGGCTGACGGTGACCTTGTTTCTTACGGTTGTTCTTTTTCGCTTTGTATTTGAAAACGATGATTTTCTTGTCTTTACCTTGTTTTTCAACTTTACCTGTTACAGTAGCGCCTTCAACAACAGGGCTTCCAACTTTCACATCGTCTCCACCAACGAATAAAACTTTGTCGAAAGTAACGGATCCACCTTCTTCAACGTTCAATTTTTCAACGTAGATAGTTTGACCTTCTTCGACTTTAACTTGTTTACCACCAGTTTCGATAATTGCGTACATACCTGCACCTCCTTGAATGATCTAAGACTCGCCAACGGCAGGCGCCACAGATGCGGACTTATAACCTGACATGAGCGGTTGTAGCATGGGTGCTACAAACATAACAATCAAATACTATCATACCGGGACATTCATTGTCAATCTTGTTTTGCCATTAATCGCAATAAGCCGCCTTCCCCTTCAGCAGCTGATGATCGGGCAATTCTCTCCTCAAGCTCTTCTGCCGTCCCTGTTGCACGGATGACGAAGCGCCGGCTCCCCTCCACAGCAGCCCGCCTGATTATCACTGTCTTTCCATGCGTTTCAACGGCTTTTTCTCGCTCCTTCAAAAAGACATAGAACTGGGCATCAGCGTCAACCCATAGACACTCATCCATCAAATAGCGCATCGCCTCTAACTGCCTTGAGAGCTCAAACCATTCTGCCTTATTCCCTTGAATTAGCCCGGTTCCATGACAGCTCGGACAATCATCGAGCAGGATTTCATAAACGTCTGGCCCTTCTTTCTTGCGTGTTATCTGCAAAAGGCCAAGCTCAGTGAAGCCGACGACGACTGAGCGAGTCAAATCTACGCTGAGTGCCGCTTCCACCTCTGCCGCCACCCTTTGACGGTCGGATGCCGAGGTCATGTTGATAAAATCGGCGATAATGATGCCCGACAGATTGCGGAGGATAATCTGGCGGCCAATTTCCTTTGCCGCAAGAAGATTGGTATCAAGCATGGTCTTACGCTGTTCATGCTTCCCAGTGAATTTCCCTGTATTCACATCTATAACGTGCATGGCCTCGGTCCGCTCAAACAATAGGTATGCACCGTTAGAAAGCCAGACCACTCTTTTGACCATTTTCTCAAGCTCTGCCTCTGCCTCGTGCTCCTCAAATAAAGGGATTTTACTCTTAGAACGCATAATCGCCCAATCATCTGAAGAGACGGCCTCCTCTAACAACCTCGCTCCCTCAGAAGAGTTCGTGTAACACTCTCCCTTTGTTCCTTGTGTCCACTTCTGCACGATTTGCGTAAAACGGTTATGCCCGCTAACAAGCGCCGGTGCCTTCACGCTTTTCGCTTGCACGATAAGCGCCTCGTATTTTGCGCGCAGCTTATCAAGTGCTGCCGCAAATTCCTCTGCCGAAGCGTCTAAAAGCTGTGTGCGAATGATAACCCCTTCATCCTCTTTCAAATGGTTTGCGGCAATGCTATTCCATTTGCTCGCCGTTTGACGGCTCGCATTTTTTGAGGTCCGCACGAAATGCTCTCCCTTAATTAATACAAGCTCTGGGGATGCAACCTCTATCAGTGCGCTTACCTTTGCTCCCTTTGTCCCTTGCGGATCGCGGATTACGCGGACAAGAAGCTTTTCCCCTTGCCTTACATAGGCCACGCCAGGCTTCCCGCCCGACAGTTGGTAGCGTGGTGTATCCTCAAAGGATAAATACGCATTCTTCATAAGGCCAATATCTACAAATGCCGCATTCATACCGGGAACAACCTCCCGTACAACCCCTGCATATAAATTGCCCGCATAAGGACCTTCTCCATCCCGTTCAACATGAAATATATGGAGCCTGCCATCCTTCAAGATGCCAAGCCTTTTTTCCTCGTTCTGATAATCCAATATAATTTTATTCATAAAAAAATATCCTCCAACTGGCACTTACTCTAACTTTAACGAGTCCGAGGTTGCCAGTCAATAAGGATACAGCAGCTCTCCGATTGGACGATAGGCGAGTTTAGATGTAAAACAGGCATGAAGAACCTCTGACTCATCCAGCTTTCCAATCTCTTCAATCTCATTCTTAATGATGATGATATGTTTATTATCCCTGCGAAAATGCTCGAGTATTTCAAATATCGGCGTTTCCCTTTCCGCCTCAAGCTTTGAGATTGCTCGAATATCGTGCTGATGTCCGTAATGCCGCTCAAGCAAAAAACGCATAAACACAAATTGCCGATGCTTCCATTCCTTCCATAATGAATAACCAAGGAACCCTCCAATAACCCACCAATTAAAGTTCAACGGATTCAAGAGCAACAGACAAACGAGAAAAACAGCAAGGGAGCCGATAGAATACTGAATAATCAAGCGATGCGCCTGTACAAATGGATAACGAAGGCTAAGGAGGACAAACAAAATCTTCCCCCCATCAAGCGGCCAGATTGGCAGGAGGTTTACGGCCAAAATAACCGTATTATAGAGGAGAAATTCTTGATAAAGATGGGTTCCCATCCCCCCATTTACATGAATCAGAAAGGCAAATGCGTAAAGCCAGAGATGCTGAAGCGGGCCAGCAAAGAGCACAGCCATCTCTTCCCTCCATGGTCGATTCCCATGTTCCTCTGTTTCCAGCTCCCCGCCAAATGGGAGAAGCGTCACCGCCTTTATGCGCCAGCCGCATGTTTGAGCCGCCACAGCGTGTCCAAGCTCGTGTATAAGCACAATGGAAAATAACATCAATAACTCCGCAAATTGTGCCGTCATAGCTCCGAGCGCCATAACCGCCCAGGTCAATGGATGAACTCGGATTTTCGAGAAGACAGGCAGAATCTTATTCAAAGGAAATCACCTCACCGGGATCAATGAATCTCCCTTCCGATTTCAGCGCAAAGTAAAACTCTCCCTTCCCCTCCTCTTCCTCTGAGGCTTGGACCCTGCCAAGCTTTGCTCCCTTCTTTACCTGCTCATAAAGGCTAACGTCAATGGATTCTAAATTCCCATACCAAGACTCGCTTTTGTCAGCATGCTGGATAATGACTGTTTTCCCGTATTCTTCTTTTTCTCCCGCATAAATCACAACACCTTCTTTGACTGTTCCGACAGAGGCTGCTGCAGCCGTTTTCACGATAACGCCCTGACCATTATGTTCAAAGCTTTCCATGATGGTTCCGCTTGCCGGCATAGAGAAATCGCTCCCCGTATCTTTTCCAGAATTCTCGGGCAGAAAGGCAAAAGGCTGTCCTATCGTTTCGTCGAACCAATTCACCACACTGGCAAATTGAAATTCCTGTTCATACACACCGCTGATGACACTCCTTGCCTCATTTGTCCATGGTGCGGATGTGCGATAAATGATGGCCATTACAAGCACTAGGCAAATGGAAGCCAAAAGCTGAAACAGCATCCATTCCTTTTTGATGAACACTTTATTTGGAGGAGTTTTGATCCCCTCATCATAAACAACCATAGTCTCTGTTCCCCAATCCAGCTCTTTATCCGCAAGAATCGAATCCCGCTTCCTCTCTTCCGGGATATATTTCCCATAATTCCGCTCTCTATTTTTCCGACGCTTAGCAATGCTTCTTCGAACATCCGAGCTGCTTTTATATGCCATACCCTTCACCCCTTAAGAAATTCCTCGTTTATAAAAAGTATGACTTCCTCGTCCAAGCTATGACTAGAAGGGAGAATACAAAAAAGCCTGCTGCAGCCATCATGATGGCTGCAGCAGGCTTGATATCATCAGCTCTTGACGCCGAATAATTTTTTAATGCGGGTAAAGACTCCGGTCTTCGCTTCCTCTAAAGGCTTAAGCGGAATGGATTCGCCTAAAATACGGCGAGCGATATCACGGTAAGCTATCGAAGCTATATTGTTCGGGTCAAACACAATTGGTTCCCCTTGGTTGGATCCTTTGATAACATCATCATCATCTGCGACAATTCCAATTAAATCAATGGAAAGGTGGTTTGTAATCTCGTCGATATCGAGCACATCTCCATTTTTCAGCATATGACTGCGAATCCTATTGATGACAAGCTTCGGAGCTTCCACATCCGGCTCCTTCTCCAGCAGGCCGATAATACGGTCTGCATCACGCACAGCTGTTGTTTCCGGAGTCGTCACAACAATGGCCTTGTCTGCTCCCGCAACAGCATTGCGGTATCCTTGTTCGATTCCCGCAGGACAGTCGATAATAATATAATCAAAATCCTGCTTCAAGGTCTCAATTAATTTCTTCACTTGCTTCGGGGTAACCGAAGACTTGTCCGCTGTTTGAGCGGCCGGCATTAAATACAGCCTATCTTCGAAACGCTTGTCCTTAACAAGTGCCTGATGAACCTTGCATCTTTCCTCGATGACATCGACCAAATCGTAGATGATTCGGTTCTCAAGCCCCATGACAACATCTAAATTTCTTAATCCAATATCTGTATCGACCAAACAGACTTTTTTACCCATTAATGCCAAGGCTGTTCCGACATTGGCGCTTGTTGTCGTTTTACCGACACCGCCTTTGCCGGAAGTAATTAAGATGGCCTCTCCCATGGCTATACGCCCTCCTCAAATAAGGATATATTCGGTCTCACTTTACTTAAAACTTGCAATCTATCAAATATAATTTCATTCGATTGATCCACATAAGCACATGCCATCATTTGGTCATCCTGCTCATGATGATCAAAGGAGTTATACAATATATCCCCGATCGTGATCAGCGCCGGCTTAAAAACAGAAGCTGATACCACGCAATCCTTATTGCCGTATATCCCTGCTTCGGCCCGGCCACGCAAGGTGCCCATCACAAAAATATTGCCTCCCGCCTTAACGGTCCCACCTGGATTGACATCACCAACAAGGAGAAGATCTCCCTTTGCCTCAAGCACTTGGCCTGAACGGACAATTTTCATCTCCTTTGTAACTGCTACTTCCTCTGCCATCCGCTTTGATTCTTCTAAAAGAATGACATTGGATTCGACATTCTTTACAGTCATATAACCTTTTTTCTCGACTAGCTCGATGAGACGTGCTGCTTGCTCATCCGCTAAATATCGATTACCCGTATGTATAGTGACATGAATACTGGATGTCGGCTCATTATTCGCCAGGTGCTGATTATGTATAGACAGCTTTTCATCCAGGTCCCTCAACGCTTCAGAAAAGGACGCTGTGTCATCAATGACAATCGTTAAGCCTTGTTTACTTCCTTTAATCATAACATGCTGTACAGTTTTTTTCCCCATGACGCTGTGCTCACCTCAATGCAATTTAATTCGACATGAGCGCTGGCAATCCCTCTTTTAGCGGTGCTCCGCCGCTTAAAAGTCTTCCTCAACTGTCCATTTCTTAATCCATTTCGCAAATAGATATCCAAACAAAATCAGGAAAACTAAATTTAATATTAGAGAAGGCAGCAATCTCATTTTTGCAAAATCAATGAAACTTAATGAAGCAAAACCAATCAGGCTGTTCAACTCAAACACAATGATTTCTAAGACAGTGATTGCAAGCAAACTGACCGTAGAAACAATGCCTAAATTCACTTGCAAAACCTTCATCAGCTGTGATGAAAGGTAAACCATCAAAGGCAGCGTGAACGTATAAATGCCCAGTATTTCTGTATAAACAACATCGTAAAAGATTCCAAGCCCAAACCCATACCATATGGCCATTTCCTTTTTGCCGTATACGGTCAGGAATACCAAAAAAATCATGATAAATCTAGGCACGAGAATATAATCAGTTTTGTAGAGAGGGCCTGAGAATACCTCTACAAAAATACCCTCTGAAATAAAGACAAGTACCGCAAGAAGGAATACCCTAATTTTCATTATAGGTCATCCCCCTCTGTACTGTCTGTATTAACTTCAGCAGTTGAACGTTTAACAATCATGACATCGTTGACATCATCAAAGTTGGCTGCAGGCTTAATATAAGCAGTCTGCGTCAGACCATATTGGTCAATGATAACCTCTTCTACTGTACCAACAACCAGCCCTTCAGGGAATACACCTCCAAGACCGGAAGTCACAACATTAGAATCTTCCTTGATATCCGCATCATATAACAGTCCAGTCAGCATAAGCGCTTGTTTATCTTCGTCAAAGCCTTGAATAAATCCATACGCCGGCTTTTTCCCTTGCACTACGGCAGAGATCCTATTCTGCGGATCAAGTGCTGTCAATAGCTGAACGGTGGAGGTGAATTGGGATACACTCTTCACCTTTCCAATCAATCCTTGTGCGGTAATGACAGCCATATTCTTCTCAATTCCGTTTACACTCCCCTTGCTGACCGTTAACGTTTCGTGCCAGCGTTCAGGGCTTCTTCCGATGACAGTCGCTTGAGTGACGGTATAATCATTGAGCGACTCTTTCTTTTCAACCATCGCTCGCAATTCTTTGTTTTCTTTTTCTAAATCGTAGATTTCTGTTTCAAGCTTCACATACTCTTCCAGGCGCGCTTTAAGATTTTTATTTTCCTCATATGTATTTCTTAAATCGGAAAGATTCTCAAAAAAGCCCGCTATTGCAGAAGCGGGCTTATGGAAAATAGTTTGTACGAAGCCGGCAGAATCCTTCATAAACTGTTCCGGCCAGCTTAGTTCATCCCTTTCCCTAAGTGAGAACCCTATTAAAGACACCAGAAAGATGATGCTAATCAGCAAGATAATCAATTTTTTGTTTAAGAAAAATTGCGGCATATTCTTGCTCCTTCATCGTTATTATCCTCTTCCGGGATTTTTAGGCTTTTATTCGGTTTTTATTTCGTTACTTTCGTCTTGAACAAGTGAATATGATCAAGCGCTTTTCCAGTACCGATTGCTACGCAATCAAGCGGATTTTCCGCGATCAAGACAGGCATTTTAGTTTCTTCAGAGATAACCTTATCAAGGTTACGGAGCAATGCGCCGCCGCCTGTCAAGACAATCCCGCGATCCATAATATCCGCTGCAAGCTCTGGCGGAGTCTTCTCAAGCGTGTTTTTCACAGCATCAACAATCGCATACACAGTGTCATGTAAAGCTTTGGCAATCTCATCAGGTGTGATTTCGATTGTTTTTGGCAATCCTGTCAACAAGTCACGTCCGCGGATTTCCATGTTTTCAACACCTTCAGGATCCCCTGCAGAACCGATTTCCAGTTTAATCGCTTCAGATGTACGGTCACCAATCATAAGATTGTAATTTTTGCGGATGTAGTTGATGATTGCTTCATCCATTTCATCACCTGCAATGCGAATGGATTGGCTTGTTACAATACCGCCTAAAGAAATGATTGCCACTTCTGTTGTACCGCCGCCGATGTCAACGACCATGCTTCCAGTCGGCTCCCAAACAGGCAAGTTAGCGCCGATTGCAGCCGCAAATGGCTCTTCAATCGTATAAGCGTCACGTGCACCAGCTTGTCTTGTGGCGTCAACGACAGCTCTTTCTTCAACAGCAGTGATGCCAGATGGCACACAAATCATGACGTATGGCTTACGGGCAAACAAGCCTTGGTTTTTCAACGCTTGTTTCATATAATATTTCATCATCGTCGCAGTTGTATCATAATCTGCAATTACTCCATCTTTCATCGGACGGAGAGCAACAACATTTCCTGGAGTACGTCCAATCATGTTTTTGGCGTCATTCCCGACAGCTACGATTGATTTTGTGTCAGTTTGAAAAGCTACAACAGAAGGCTCACGTACAACAATGCCTTTTCCTTTTACATAAACAAGCGTATTCGCAGTACCTAAATCAATTCCTAAATCTCTATTTCCAAGCATTTTTTAATATCTCCCTTTCTGAAACGTATTCCATAATAGGCATGAATTTATTCGTCATATTTTTCTATATAAGTAAAACAGCGTCTCTTCATGACTTTGTTAATTATATTGTCGATATCTGCATAAATCCATACTCGTATCTGAAAGAACTTTCGTGGATTTTCGCCATATTTCCGCCATAATAACGAATAACAGAGCTTTTTCCCCGTTTAAAACTGAAAACAAATCCAGTTTAAAAATCATACGTAATATTATAGCTCATCCTTTTTTGAATTCATAGTATTATAAATATCCTTTTTCCTTCAGACTGACATATTTCTTCTCTCCAATAACCAAATGATCCAGCACTTCAATTCCCATGATTCTTCCGCACTCAACGAGGCGTTTCGTCACTTCAATGTCTTCACGGCTCGGGGTTGGGTCACCTGAGGGGTGATTGTGCAGGCAAATGATTGATGCTGCAGACCTGCGGAGAGCTTCTTTGAAGACTTCCCGGGGATGGACAATGGAGGCGTTTAAGCTGCCGATGAAGATTGTTTGTTTGTGCAGTATTTGGTTTTTTGTATTCAAGTAAATGCAGACAAAATGTTCCTGTGATAAAAAACGCATATCATTCATGCAATAATTAGCGCAATCCTCTGGAGAACGGATGACGTACCGCTCTTCGTTAGTCAGATTGCTGATTCTGCGGCCAAGCTCCATGGCGGCAGCAAGCTGGACTGCTTTCGCTTCCCCAATTCCCTTAATCGCCGTCATTTCTTCAATCGTGGAATCCTTCAATAGCCTTAAGCCGCCGCACTTAGTCAGAAGCTGACCGGCTAATGCCATGACAGAATCCTCTTTTGTACCCGTTCTGAGCAGAAGGGCTAATAATTCTTGATTGGAGAGGCTTCCTCCACCGTATTGCAGGAATCGCTCACGCGGTCTCTCATCCTTCGGGTAATCTCGAATCATAATCTGCGTATCCATATCATCCTCCATTCCGTTGACGGAGCGGGGTATTCTATGTATGCATGATTTTCTTAAGCTCCCGATTCAGCCTTGAAACGGGCAATCCTACAACCGTGAAATAATCTCCTTCTATTCTCTTGACCAGTAAGGAACCATATCCCTGAATGCCATAGGAACCCGCTTTATCAAACGGCTCTCCTGTCAACACGTATTGTTCAACTTCCTTCTCTTCTAATGGCCAAAACTCTACGTCGGTCTTTTCATAAAAAAGATGGGTATTGCCGTCTTTTAAGAGGGCCACACCGGTAAATACCTGATGGACCTTTCCGGATAACTGCGTAAGCATGGAGATGGCTTCTTCCTTATCCGCTGGCTTTCCCAATACTTTTCCGTCAGAAACGACAATCGTATCTGCACCTATCACAACGGATTTCTTGTTAGTCTCAGCGATTGCATTTGATTTTATCCGCGCCAATTCCATCACGATTTCATGGGGCTGCAATCCATCCTGATAGGTCTCCTCCACATCACTCACCTTTATTTGAAAGGGGATGCCGAGAAGTTCTAGCAATTCTTTTCTTCTTGGGGAAGATGAAGCTAATATTAAATCCATTTCGTCACCTGCTATGAAAAGTTTAGATAGGGAGATACATATTAATCCTAACAGAATGCGACACCTTTCTCAATTCCCTATTGCTTCCACACAAAAGAAAAAGAGCGGTATCATCCACTCTCAGCTTAATCAGGATTCACTTTACTCTTTTTGAATCATTATTTCCCGAGAAATGCGTTAAAATTTATTCCATTCAGCAGCGAATTGAAGGGAACATTGCTGGATCTGCATCAATAAATCAGGCTTTGATTCCTTCTGGTATTGTGACCATAGCTTCTTCATGCTCTCGCTCAAATTATACATGTTCTTTAATTCTTCCGGAACCTTTTCTAAAGACACTTCCTCAGGCTTTGGGGCAATCGTTTTATCCCCCATTAAATGCTTTGCTGTGACAAGATCGTACTGCTTTACATTATGAAGCATAGCCTTTATTGCCTTTTGTTCTGCTTCGGAATAGACCTGACTGCTTTTACCGGTGAAGCTGACTTCCTTCCAATAGGTTTCTGTGCCCTTCTTGTTAAAGGATACAGCCAATTGCTTGGCATCTTCAAGGTTTCCCGCTGCCCCTATATATATATACCACTGCCCGGATTGCTTTAGGATAATCGGAGCATAATCTTCCTCTAGGAGGACAGCCCGTTCCTCTGCAGCTTCCCTCGAGGAGTATACACCTGCTTGAACCATGAACGCGGTCCATTCCTTGCTGACCGGATTTCCCTCAGAGCCTGAAATAGACGCTCCGAGTGCAGGCAGCCCGCCCTGCTGCATATCAGCCTTCTCTCCTGGACCGCTGAAAAGGACTATCTTAAGCATAATGATTCCGAACACCGTTCCTGTGACAAGGGCAACAAGAACAGGGAGCCCAATCCCAAACAAACGCATTTTATCCAGCTTAACCTTACCAAAGGCCCATTTTTTCCTTGCTTTCTTCTCTCCCTTAATGGCCGCTTTCGTATCCTCAGCATCTGGGTTAATCCACAGCGGGGACTTTGATTCTTCTTCAACACTGCTGGCCACTTGTTCAAACGATTCCTGTACTCCAGGATTCTCGCTTGAAATCCACTTATATACCTTTTGCTCTCCATTCACATTAACAATGATGGTTCTCTCCCGAGTTGGCTTGTCCATTGCATGGCCTCCGCGTTTTAGTTCATCTTATCACCCGCCGCCAAAAAAAGAACAAGACTCTTGTCGCATTGTTCAAAAAGCTTTCGTCAAATTTCTGATATTCCGCTGTCGATATACTGCTGAAACATGGAATAATGCCAACTGGAATTATTCCTCTCTTAGGATAATCACAAAAGCTTCCAATACCAATCGAGCACCTCTTGCCCGAAGAAATACGCAGCCAGGGCACCCATTGCAATGAACGGGCCAAATGGGATTGGCTCCCCTTTTTTCACTAGCCCTGCCGCTAACCCAATTCCCCCAAAGACTGCACCCAGGAGTGTAGAGAACATGATGGAAAGGAGCACGCCCTTTACTCCTATCAAAAGGCCAATTAAGGAAAAGAGTTTAATGTCACCTCCGCCTATCCCCCCTTTACTGATAATTGCGATAAAGAACGGAATCACAAACCCTACCGCAGCCCCGGCAAACATATCCCACCAAGGATCGAGAGGGATGAATATACGAAGCAACAACATGAAAGCAGCAAAAAACAGCAGGATTTTATTTGGTATGAGCATGTATACGTAATCAGACACAAAAATAATAACCAAAAGGGAGATAAATGCCCAGGCAATAAGAAGCTCCACCTTCCATCCCAGCAGCATAGGCGCTGACACAAACAAGATCCCTGTCACAAGCTCCATAATCGGATAAAGGGGGGATATGCCCGATTGGCATTTGCCGCATTTGCCCTTCAAAGCAAGATACGATAGAACCGGCACCAACTCAAAGGGGGACAATGACTGACCGCAGGATGGACAAGCCGACCGCGGCATTATGATAGATTCCTTCTCTGGGATCCTTAGTCCAACGACATTATAGAAGGAACCAAGGATAAGACCGATAAGGAAGATGAGAATGTAGAGACTAGTCATCGGCTTGCTCCGCCAAATTTCGTTTTGCCAGATAGATCGTAGCGTGCAGGATCAATTGCCCCTATATTATAAAGCTCTGAACCTCGAAAATTATTCTTGCCGTATTTTATAATCACTTCATCCTTATCCTTCCTAGTTCCCTTAAGTCTTACCGTTTTTTCTCTGTTAATGTGACTCCCCTCCATATCAGTCTCATGTCCTATCTGACCATATCATGATACCGGCATGAGTACCCTTCTTATCATTCTGCCTTGCTCATTACCTGGTACTTCTCTTGATAGTCGCTGGCACCTATTTATCTGTTATATCTTTACTTGAACGCTTGCATGGTTATTTCAATCTGACGCGAAGGTAAAGCTGGGTTAAAATAGGTAAAAATAACCATTTGTACAACGTATTTTATCAAATATTCTGATTAATGTCACATTAAGATAAAAAAAAAGGTCCTATGTCGGATACCTGCCAACAAGGACCAGTAAATATTATCGGCTATTAATGATGAAAGGGCGCGCTTCAGCCAAAAAGTATAAAGAGCCTGTAATAATCAGAACATCCTCTCCCGTGATTCGCCCGCAAGTTCTTTTAATCGCCTCTTGCCAATTCACTTCTATATATTTCTGTTCATGTTCACTCATCTTATATAATTCCCGAGCTTCATTCATCCGGTCCATCGCTGTCTGGGTGAATGTAATGCTCGCAGCCTTTTTCTCAATGGCTCTTATCATCTGAGGATAATCCTTATCCTTCAAGGCGGCAAAGATAAAATGTACGTTTTTATCCCCAAACCGCTCCTCTATTGTTTGAAGCAATGCTTTAATGCCGGATACATTATGCGCACCATCTAATATGATGACTGGGTCGGTAGATATTTGTTCAAACCGTCCCTTCCATTTCGCATTCGCCAGACCTGAACGAATGCTTTCCTCCTTAACCATGAAACCGTATTTCCGCTCAAGCAAAGTACAAGCCTGTATGGCTAATGAGGCATTGCTTAACTGATGCCTGCCAAGCATATTGATCCTAAGCCCCGAGTATCTAAATGCTTTCGATTGGAAATCAAAGAATTCCCAGCTTGTTTCCAAAACCCTGTTCTCCACCCAGAAATCCTTGCCCATATGAAATAATTCCGCATGGCTCTGGGCTGCTTTATCCATGATGGGTTGCAGCGCCTCTAGTGATTCAACGGCCGTAATGACAGAAATGCCTTCTTTTATAATCCCTGCTTTTTCTGCCGCTATCTCTGCAAGCGTATCCCCGAGAAGTTGTGTATGCTCCAAGGAAATACTCGTAATAATAGCAAGCAAAGGATGTATGACATTCGTCGAATCGAGCCTGCCCCCAAGCCCTGTTTCAATCAGAGCGATAGAAGGCCGTTTTTTCTCAAAGTACATGAAGGCAAGAACGGTATAGACTTCAAAGGAGGTCAAAAAGTTTCTGTCACTTTCAATCTCTGTCAAAACAGGGATAAGCTCATTCACTAGATCAACAAGCTCTTCATCTGTAATCATCTCATGGCCGATTTGTATCTGCTCATTCGGATTCTCAAGATAGGGAGAGGTAAAGGAAGCAACCTTATATCCTTGTGCCATCAAAATTTCCTTTAAGAAGGCGAGAGTCGACCCCTTCCCATTAGAGCCAGCGATATGAACCATCGGAATCTTTTTCTCAGGATTACCAAGTCTTCCAAGCACGAGTTCCATACGTTCGAGACCGAAGTCCATGCCGAGCTTTACGGCGCGGTCATTAAAAAATTCAAGTGCCTCTTCATAGCTGTGGATCAATCCAATCACTCCATTCCCTATAACAACACCCTGTTCAAATTGAACAGGGTGCTATGGTTAACCATATATTAAGCTAATTCTTCTAAGTCTTTCAAACGATTTTGGACTGCTTCACGTTTTTCGAGGTAATCAGCCAATTTCGCTCTTTCTTCTTCAATGACTTTCTCAGGCGCTTTCTTCATGAAGCCTTCATTGCCAAGCTTCTTCTCAATGCGCTCAACTTCCTTCTGCCACTTATCAAGCTCTTTTTGAAGACGTTTGAGCTCTTCTTCAATATTAAGAAGCCCTTGAAGCGGAAGAATTAATTCAACGCCTGTCACGATTGCGGTCATCGCTTTATCATCGGCCGGGATATCCGTTCCGATGGTCAGTTCCTCTGGATTACAGAAGCGTTCAATATAGCTGCGGTTCTTCTCTAGAACAGCCATTGTTTCCGCATCCTTCGCTTTCAAGGAAAGCTTGATTTTCTTGCTGAGCGGCGTGTTCACCTCTGCACGGATGTTACGAACAGTGCGGATGATCTCAACGAGCAATTTCATTTCATCAGATGCTTTTTCATCTGTCAATTCATCCTTAACAACCGGCCAGGAAGCCGTTGTGATGGACTCACCTTCGTGCGGAAGGTTTTGCCAGATTTCTTCTGTAATGAATGGCATGAATGGATGCAAGAGACGCATCGTTTGGTCAAGCACATAAGCCAGAATTGAACGAGTCGTTTTCTTAGCTGCTTCGTCTTCACCATATAGCGGAAGCTTCGCCATTTCAATATACCAGTCACAGAAGTCATCCCAGATGAAGTTATAAAGGGCACGGCCTACTTCACCGAATTCATATTTATCAGCAAGTCTTGTTACCGTTTCAATGGTTTCATTCAAGCGTGTCAGAATCCACTTATCTGCTACGGATTTCTCGCCGCTCAAATCGATTTCCTCATAAGTCATGCCATCCATATTCATCAAGGCAAAGCGGGATGCGTTCCAAATCTTATTCGCAAAGTTCCAGACAGACTCTACTTTCTCATAGCTGAAGCGCAAGTCCTGTCCTGGAGAGCTTCCAGTCGTTAAGAAGTAACGAAGGGAATCGGCGCCGTACTTATCGATAACCTCCATTGGATCAACACCGTTTCCTAAGGACTTACTCATCTTGCGACCTTGCTCATCACGTACTAGACCGTGGATGAGTACATCCTTAAATGGACGTTCGCCAGTGAATTCAAGACCTTGGAAGATCATGCGAGATACCCAGAAGAAGATGATATCATAGCCAGTTACGAGTGCCGCTGTCGGATAGTAACGCTTGAGGTCCTCTGCATCCTTCTCAGGCCAGCCCATTGTGGAGAATGGCCATAACGCGGAACTGAACCAAGTATCAAGAACATCGTTATCCTGTGTCCAGTTGTCGATGTCGGCCGGCTCCTCGCGTCCTACATACACTTCACCGGTTTCTTTATGGTACCAAGCAGGAATCCTATGTCCCCACCAAAGCTGTCTGGAAATACACCAGTCATGGATATTATCCATCCAGTTCAAGTATGTTTTTTCAAAGCGTTCAGGAACAAAATGAACCTTCTCCTCTGTCTCTTGAAGGGCAACAGCTCTCTCAGCCAAAGGACCCATTTTAACGAACCATTGGGTTGAAAGATATGGTTCAACCACAGCACCGCTGCGCTCGGAGTGTCCAACTTGGTGGATATGCTCCTCAATTTTGAAGAGAACGCCTGCCTCTTGAAGATCCTTTACGATTTGCTTGCGGCATTCGAAGCGGTCCATGCCTTCGTATTTGCCGGCTTTCGCATTCATTGTGCCGTCCTCATTCATGACAAGAACACGTTCAAGATTGTGACGGTTACCTACCTCAAAGTCATTCGGGTCATGCGCCGGCGTGATCTTAACCGCACCTGAACCAAAGTCCATCTCAACATACTCATCACCAACGATTGGAATCTCGCGGCCAACGATTGGAAGAAGCAATGTTTTGCCGATTAAGTGCTTGTAGCGCTCATCTTCCGGGTGTACCGCAACAGCTGTATCACCAAGCATTGTTTCCGGACGTGTAGTCGCTACTTCAATATGACCGCTGCCGTCTGCAAGCGGATAATTCATATGATAGAATGCGCCTTTTACTTCTTTATGAATAACCTCAATATCCGAGATAGCCGTTTTTGTGGATGGATCCCAGTTAATGATGTATTCTCCGCGGTAGATCAATCCTTTTTCATAGAGGGTTACGAATACCTCACGAACAGCCTTAGATAACCCTTCATCAAGGGTGAAACGCTCGCGGGAATAATC
Source organism: Pradoshia eiseniae (assembly GCF_002946355.1). Lineage (NCBI taxonomy): Bacteria > Bacillati > Bacillota > Bacilli > Caryophanales > Bacillaceae > Pradoshia > Pradoshia eiseniae. The sequence continues at coordinate 45,230 of NZ_PKOZ01000001.1, read as the reverse complement.
AAGCCCAAGTCCCAGCTTTGCCCATTGCTCACGGATATGGCCAGCATACTCCTCTTTCCATTTCCATGTTTCTTCAACGAATTTCTCACGTCCAAGGTCGTAGCGGGAAGTGCCTTGTCCGCGAAGCTTTTCTTCTACCTTCGCTTGGGTTGCGATGCCGGCATGGTCCATTCCTGGAAGCCATAGTACATCATAGCCCTGCATCCTTTTCATTCTTGTCAAAATATCTTGAAGCGCTGTATCCCACGCATGGCCTAAGTGCAATTTGCCCGTAACGTTTGGCGGCGGGATGACGATTGTATAAGGTTCTTTCTCTGAATCTTGGCCAGCCTCGAAGAACTTGCCATCAAGCCACCAATCATAGCGGCCTTTTTCAATTGACTGCGGGTCATATTTCGTTGGCATGCCAATCTCTTTTTGCTGTTCGCTCATGTTCATTCTCCTTCATTCGTTTATTCTGGTGTCCTGGAAAATAAAAAAACCGCTCCATCCCTCTGTCATCAACAAAAGGACGAAACGGTTAGTCTCGCGGTACCACCTTCATTCCGGAACAGACTGACAAAATATCAGACACTCCGGCTCTTCATTCATCATAACGGCTCTTCACCGGTTCTCGCTACTTGCAATTGGTTCACGAAAACAGCTCCTGGGCGACCTTCTGCGGATTTTGTTACTGAAGGAACCTTTCAGCCGGTGGATTCCTCTCTCTTACAGCCTTCTGCCGCGTACTCTTCCCATTCAAAGCTTTTAATTGGTTTTTTTTAATACTGTTATCATACATAAGTATGTAGCCTGACGTCAATCATTGTTTCCCAATTTTATATAATTTATTCAATTGGGCAAAGGCACTTGAGCCTAGCCCCATGAATAGAATGTGATAAAGGGGGAATTTCCGCATGAGACGAAGGATGAATAGATACAACTTGCCTCCTTGGATGCAAAATGGGCTTAATGTGACACGTCAATTTGCTGTCCCTATCACCGTCTTTCAAGGAATACGAACCTTCTTTCTTCCAAGCATCGTTGATTTGCTCCTGCTCTTCTTCTTAATTGGCCTCGTACTTGCCTTTTATTTAGAAATCATTTGATGTGCTGATTCACTGCCGGGCAGAGGCCCGGCTTTTTGTTTGCAAAGAATAGGGAGCCTTGCCAGAAAGAATCCCATGAGAGCAAGCAGGAAAATAAACATACTGCCGTAGAAAGATACATGCTCTCTAGCACAATATTTATAATTCGTAAAGGTTCCCTTCGTTACTTGCCTAATCAAAACAACATCTCTTATCCTTCATATGGCAGAGGCTGAGTTCCGTCCACATCGGTAAAGCCATATTTTCTCGCTAGCTCTGCCACCATAACTGTTTCACCAGAAAACCTTGATACCATGGCATCTGACGCCAACGCCACTACCGCACGCCCTACATATGCTGTTGTTTCCGTTGCCCCATCCTCTGGTCCATAACCCGAATCTATCACTCTTTCTGTTCTCATCCATCCCGGGCAAACAGCAACGGCCGAAATGTTGAACTCCTTTAATTCTTTTGCCATTGCAGACGTCATCCGATTGATTGTATTCATAGCCAAATCATAATATAAATTAGCTGAAACTTGGTTCTTGATAAAAAATGTGATATTTATTATTAATCCTTTATGGTGTTTTACCATCAGAGGCATCGCGTATCGAGCAGTCATTAAATAAGCTTGTGGTCCTGCAACCATCATCGCATCCCAATGCTCCAGCGGGCGTTCCCAAAAATGCGCTCCAGTCCCTTTTGGCAAAGAGCTTTCAGAGCCGCCAAATACACTGTTAACTAAAATATCAATGTGGCCTTGTTCCAGGCTAATTTGCTCAAACAGATTTCTTACGTCAAACTCGCTAGTATGGTCACATCGTATGGCGATGCCCTTTCCTCCGCGTAAAGTGACTCCAGCCGCCGTTTCCTCTATCGTTTCTGGTCGATGATCGGTTGTAGCTCCCTTTACGCTCCGACCTGTGACATAAACGGTCGCCCCCGCACTCCCTAACTGATAAGCTATTCCCCTGCCCGCTCCGCGCGAAGCTCCTGTAACAACAGCAATTTTCCCTTGTAATGGTTTCATATATTCCAAACTCACCTTCCCCACCCTCTTCTACCATAAGAAGTTCAATATAAAAGGGCAGCAATCCTTCTTAAATCAATAATCTGCAATCAAAGAGCAGCAAATCATCAACTTGTCGGTTTAGTTAACAAACAAAAGAAATAGATTCCCCTCACAGCGAGAGGCCCCAAGCCTTCTGATACCTCATTCCCAAAAGAAATCCTGAGTGATGCCTTCTATGATTCTCTACAACTTACAAAATAAACCTAAATGCAATCATCAGCCTTTAGAGAGAAATTATGGTAAAATAATTTTATGGATGAATAGAAAGGAGTGTATAGAATGGGGTCAAAAGATAAGAAGAAAAAGCCATTTTATAAAAAATGGTGGGTTTGGTTAATTGCAATTATATTCATTGCAGCAGTTGGTACTTCTGGAGATAATGAGGATAGTCAGGCTGTTGATTCTGCTGATGTAAAAGAAACAAGTGTAGACACAGAAAAGAAAGAGCAGGCAAAAGAAGAAACAACGGCTGAAGAAGTGACCGAAGAAGAAGCAAAGACTGAAGAACCAAGTGTTTCTAGAGAATTTAGTTCTGCATTAAAAAAGGCAGAACAATATGCTAAGAGCATGTCTATGTCAAAGAGCGCTATCTATGATCAATTAGTTTCTGATTATGGAGAGCAGTTCCCTGCTGATGCTGCTCAATATGCTATCGACCATCTTGAATTTGATTGGAAGGCAAATGCCTTAAAGAAAGCAGAGTCATACGCCGATAGCATGCATATGTCAAAAAACGCTATTTATGATCAATTAATCTCTGAATATGGGGAGAAATTCACCTCTGAAGAAGCTCAATATGCTATCGATCATCTTGATTATGATTGGAAAGCAAATGCCTTAAAGAAAGCAGAGTCATATGCTGATAGTATGAACATGTCCAAGAATGCTATTTATGACCAACTGATTTCTGAATACGGAGAGAAATTCACTCCTGAAGAAGCTCAATATGCTATCGATCATTTAGAATGATAAATTTCAAACTACGAGCAGCAGACCTTGCTGCTCTTTTTTTCAGGATATCCTTAGCTGCTTACGAATACAGTTCATCAATTATCAAAATTCGGACTTAGAGTACAAGCAGACAGAGCACTTGGTTAAGTGAATAAAACAATAGCAAAATTTCCCCCCTTAATTCTTTTCATCACCACCTCCTCTTATACACGTCCCTTCCATTTTTTCGTTATCTACCCTGATAGCTAACAGAGCTCCTTAAAACCAAGCAAGGCAAACACACCAATATTCCGAGAAGCAAAGGCAGAAAGATACATATATTTATAAGCGCAGAAAATAAAGACAGCCATTACCGGGCTGCCCTATCAATCACTTGGCTCCTTCGGTTTTTTACTCTCCTCGATCTGTTCTAGCCTCATGATAATGTATTCCATATTTTTTAATAGCCAATATTGCCTTTGGAGTTTCCGGCAGAATTGCAGCTCATCCTTCCCGGAGGTTTTCCGGGAATATTGATCGACAATCTTGAGACAATTAGCCGGGTATGCCATATAAGACATAAATAACAGCATTTCTCCCTCCTTAAATGGGAAGTATTGAAAATACCTATTGATCCATTCGACTGTTTCTTCCGACTGAATAGGGTATGTCTTTAATTGCTTAACGACAAAAGGCAATAAATCAAAATAAGCAGGTGCTGTTTTGGTACGCTCAAAATTAATGAAATGACCATACCCATTTTCACTGTATAAAAAATGGTGAATGGATACATTCCCATGTGTAATGACGTTGCGAACCTTTTCGTCCTCCTTCGTCTGTTCGTACCATCGTTTGATTTTATTCATTGAGTACGTTAAGGCTTGTGATACATCATAGAAGCAAAGACAGAAAAATTGCTCAAAAGGAGACATATACCATTTCTTCTCGATTGTGTTCATATACTCAAGCAGAAATTCCCTCTGCTCCTCCCACTCTTGCAGGGTGTTTTCATAATGCTCCTTACGTTCCTGCGAGGGAATGGGAGATTCCTTCGCCGAGAGAGTGTGCATACGCGCTAGCTCCCGGAACATTTGCTGATGCCGCTCATTCCGTTCCTCTTCCACCTCATCAGGAAGCCAAGGCATCAGGTAACTCAGCTTATCATTATGGAGAACCGCATAGCGGCCATCAATAGCCGGATAAATCGGGACAATCCGGTTATACCCATTTTGATAAAGGTTTTGGACATTTTTAATGAAATCGAAGCCGCGATTGGCTTTGATTGTCTTCACGGCAAAGATTCCGTTATTCGTATATACTTTTTTGACCTTTCCAAAATCCTCATAAAACTCAAGTTCCAGCTGATAATTTTGCAAATAATCAGCCAGCCATTTCTTATCCGCTCTTAACATTATGATGGCACCCTTTCTCCACGTGCCTATTAGGCAAAAGGCAGAGTTACAGGATTTTCTGCACTCTGCCTTTTCTTTTACTCTGCTGGTTTATTGGACGAGGCTGCTAAAGGAATGTAGACAACCTGGCCTGCCCTAAGACTATCAATCTCTCCAATCCGGTTTACGCGCGCAATATGCTGTGCGCTGATTTGGTAGCGATCTGCAAGACTGTCAATTGTCTCATTCCCTTGGACAATATATACCTTAAGCTTCGCCTGTTTCGCTTCTTCCTCCGGTGAGAATAAATCATATAAGAGCGATTTTGACTCCTTGTTAGCGGACGCTGCGTTTTCTTTCCTCTGCTCCTCTGCCTTTTGATTCCTTACATGGTCTTCGGACTGATAGGTGCGATAAGCAGGTGTTGTTGTCACCTCTTCATCTGGCACGAACGTTGATTGATAGGCTGATGGTTTCTCGCTTCCCTTTGTTGCTGGTAAGTGGTTAAGGAAATCCCTTTCTTCTTCAAATTCCTCATCGTTCTGCATTTGCTGTTCAGGCGGAATCCGCGCTTCTGCATAGAAGTTATCTTCACTTGATGACTCTTTGTTAACGGAAGGATAGGAGGGAAAGCTGAATGGAGTTAATTCCCCGTCTTGCGTCTCCTCTTCCTCTTCCACCTCTAAGGATGAACGGTATAATGGAATTTCTTCTGCTTTTGCATCTACTAGAATTTCCTCAGGAGATTCCTCCGTTGCCTCTTCAACTGGTCTATGATCAATAGCCTCAACAGGAATGGCCTCCGCTTCGCTCTCTTCTCGATCAATCGCCTCATCCTGGATGCCAGATATCCATAATTCAGCTGTCAAATGCAAGCAGCCATCTTCTGGGAGATGGTAATCAAAGCTTTGGACACCTACGCTCAATTCATTTTTATCCTGAACACGCTCAGCTGGAACGGTAATATCGACTGGGAATTGATGCTGAAATTCATACGTATCCTCCCGCTGGTCCGTGATGGACACATAACGGCGATTCAATTCGTCTTCCCCAGGTTCATTGCCTTCTTGCGGCTTATATTCACCCATGAGGTCCAAAGTCCCCCGCAAAATAATATACTGCTCCACCTCATGCACAGAGACATTCGGCTCTAACGAGATGGAATATAACTCGCTCACTTCCTGTCCGCTATGAAACCAAACATTTTCTTCTAAAGAAAATCGTAAATACGATGTTTTTTCTGGAGACATACCTGTTCCTCCCTCCAACCCTTTTCATCTAAATGTCATTTAAAGCCTATGCGGGAGGCAAGAGGATTATGATATAGTTTCCAGAAATCAAATGAGCAGCAGCCGGTAGTATGGAGATGAATCACCAACCAATATTCCCCTTATAATTTAGAAGAATATGGTATAATCGATACCAACTACTCGGTGCGGGTGGCATGCACTTTCTTTTCCTTATTAAACGAGGGAAGGGAGGTGATATACCAATGGATTTTCTGCAAACTTTAGTCAAAGATGCAGCAACGATCTTTCTTACGACCTTTGCTGCTGCAATCGCCATGCGATTTGCCAATCTACCGCTAAAGAAAAAAAGAAAAACCACCCCGTGCCGGCCAAAGCAAAAGGGTGGTTCTTCAACTAAGAGATAGCTTATTTGCATACCACTCGCAGTAGTTGCAGCCAGAGAGTTACCAGCTCTCTGGTTTCTTTCGTGTGTATTTATGATTATATTATACCCTTCCCGCCAATTGTTCAATCAAAATTCTAGTTGAACATTATTTTTGGGTGTAAAAAGCCAGCCACAAAAGGAGCTGGCATATCTCTCTCATTTCCCTTTAATTGCCTTGAATGCTTTTTGGGCAGCTTGAATCGTCTTCTCGATATCCTCTTCACTATGTGCTGTGGATAAGAAGATTCCCTCGAATTGAGAAGGAGGAAGGAATACCCCATTGTCTGCCATTTGCTTATAATACTCAGCAAAAAATTGCAGGTCTGAGGATTTAGCTGATTCATAATCTGTGACCTTCTCATTCGTGAAGAAGAAGCCAATCATAGATCCTGCTCGATTGCAGGTAAGCGGTACATGATATGTTTCTGCCGCTTCCATAAAGCCCTCCTCCAACCGGTCACCCTTCTTGATGAAGGTCTGGTAGGTTTCTTCTGTCAATTGAGCCAAAGTTTCATAGCCGGCCGTCATTGCCATCGGGTTTCCTGATAGGGTACCAGCTTGATAGATAGCGCCGCTTGGAGCAATTTGACTCATGATTTCCTTCTTGCCGCCGAACGCGCCGACAGGAAGTCCGCCGCCGATGACTTTGCCAAGGCAAGTCAAATCAGGCGTTACGCCGAAGTGTCCTTGTGCACAGTGGTAATCAACACGGAAGCCTGTCATTACCTCATCAAAGATCAGCAGGGTACCGTTTTTCTCCGTAATCTCGCGCAGGCCTTCAAGGAATCCTGGGACTGGCGGTACAACACCCATGTTCCCTGCCACAGGTTCCACGATCACGCCTGCGATATCTTCACCAAATTGCTCGAACGCATATTTAACGCTCTCAAGATCATTATATGGAACCGTAATCGTGTTACGAGCGATTCCCTCAGGCACACCTGGACTGTCTGGCAATCCAAGTGTCGCCACTCCAGAACCTGCTTTAATGAGGAGAGAATCCCCATGTCCATGATAGCAGCCTTCGAATTTAAGGATTTTATCTCGTCCTGTGTAGCCTCGTGCCAAGCGAAGAGCAGCCATCGTTGCTTCCGTTCCGGATGAGACCATACGGACCATCTCAATAGAAGGAACACGGTCAATAACAAGCTGAGCCAAGCGGTTCTCTGATAGGGTCGGTGCCCCGAAGCTTGTCCCTGTTTCTGCGATTTTTTTTATGCCTTCTACTACGCGGTCATTCGCATGACCGAGAATAAGCGGTCCCCATGAGAGCACATAATCAATATATTCATTGCCGTCAATATCATAGATTTTGGAGCCTTTACCCTGCTCCATGAAAATCGGGTCCATATTGACCGATTTAAATGCGCGCACTGGGCTGTTTACGCCGCCAGGCAGCAGATTGACAGATTCCTTGAAGGCTTCCTTTGATTTTTCATATGATCGCATATGTCCAAATCTCCTTTTCAATTATCGGATTAGTTCGTCTCTTTGATCCATCTTGCGGCATCTTTGGCATGGTAGGTGATGATGAGGTCCACTCCGGCCCGTTTCATCCCGACCAAGGTTTCCATCACGATTCCTCTTTCATCAATCCAGCCATTGGCTGCCGCCGCTTTAACCATTGCATACTCCCCACTTACATTATAAGCGACAAGCGGCAAATTAAAATTATTTTTCACATCACGAATAATATCAAGGAAGGCAAGTGCCGGCTTCACGATAAGAAAATCCGCTCCTTCAGCGACATCTGATTCTGCCTCGCGCAACGCTTCAAGCCGGTTTGCATAATCCATTTGATACGCTTTCCGGTCTCCAAACTGCGGTGCGGAGTTTGCTGCATCACGGAAAGGGCCGTAAAAGGCTGAAGAATATTTCACTGCATACGACATGATTGGAATATCCAAATAGCCTGCCTCATCCAGTCCTTCACGAATGGCTGTGACGAATCCATCCATCATATTGGACGGAGCGATAATGTCAGCTCCTGCTTCTGCTTGGCTCACTGCTGTCTTCACAAGCAATTCAAGGCTTTCATCATTTAAGACAGCCCCATTCTCCACGATTCCGCAATGGCCATGGCTTGTGTACTCACATAGACAGGTATCCGCAACAACAAGCAATTCAGGATAATGCTCCTTCACAAAGCGAATCCCTCTTTGGATAATTCCATGTGTATGGAAAGCACCTGTTCCACATTCGTCCTTATCTGCATCATCTGGCACGCCGAATAAAATGACCGATTTAATTCCTAATGAAACAACCTCATCAAGCTCCTCTTTTACACGGTCTAAGGAAAATTGGAAAACACCAGGCATGGATGGCACTGGATTTTTTTGGTTCTCCCCTTCCGTAATGAAGATTGGATAGATGAAATCATCTACATGAAGATGTGTTTCACGTACAAGTGCTCTCATCGCACTATTTTTGCGTAATCTCCTGTGCCGGGTAAATGTATTTGTCATGATTAGCACTCCTTGTTTTGATAATATAAATCTATTTCCTTTAGCATATGTTCAATCGTATATTGTTCTGGGCTCACATCAACGGATAAACCAAGCCGCTCGGCCCGCTCCTTTGTCACCGGTCCAATCGTCACAATAATCTTCCCTTCCGTCTTCTCCTTCAGCCCAGACTCACAGACAATACGCATGAACGCCTCTACCGCTGAGGGGCTCGTGAAGAGGAAAAGGTCAATAGCCTGTTCCTTTAACGTGCTTATTAGGTGCTCCACAGCACCGGCTGGCGGTTTGTTGCTATATACGACCGCTTCTTCCGCCTTTATATGCTGGGCGCATAGCCCTTTATAAATATAATCTCTCGCCAGGTCACCTTTGACAATTAAAACCGCTTCATCCTTATGGACAACTTCAAGAAATTCAGGCAGGAAAGCTTCTGCCACATAAGTCTTCGGGATAAAAGACGCCTGAAGACTAAGCTTGCCTAATTCCAGCTCGGTTTTCTTCCCAATTGCTGCAATCTTCGGAAGCTGGTCTAGAGGAATACCCGTTTCTTTTGCCAGCTCCATAAAATATTGAACCCCATTCTTGCTCGTAAAGACAAGCCAATCAAATAGATGAAGTCTCCTTGCCTTCCAGCTGGCATCCTTCCAGTCCTCTGAACTTGGCCGCTGAAACGATAAGAGGGGCACCAATACAGGTACCCCTCCATGCTCTGAGATCATGGCGCATAATAACTGGGCCTGTGATTCCTCTCTTGTGACGAGCACCCGTTTCCCTTTTAGAAACATGGTTTGTGCCATCTTCAGCTTTCCATCTCCTCTTTCACCAAGTCGATGAGCTCCTTCGCTCCGCGTTCAGATAAACGCTCAGCAAGCTCCTCTCCAAGTGCGATCGGTTCTGTTCCTTGCACCGTATCCCGGTAAATGATTTTCCCATCAGGAGAACCGACGAGAGCGAGCATCTCCAAGCTGCCATTATCCGTTTTTCTCGCATAGCCTGCGATTGGCACCTGGCATCCGCCCTCCATTGTCTTTAAGAAAGCGCGCTCAGCAAGTACCGCTTCCTCCGTCGCACGGCAATTCAGCTTTGCCAATTCCTTAAGGAGCTCTCCATCATTGACCCGGCATTCAATCGCAAGCGCCCCTTGACCGACAGCAGGGATGCACAGCTCGTCATCCAAATATTCGGTTACGATATCCTTGCTCCACCCAAGCCTTGAAAGACCTGCCGCGGCCAAAATAATCGCATCATAGTCTTCATCCTTTAATTTCTGGAGACGTGTATCGATGTTCCCCCGAATCCATTTAATTTGAAGGTCAGGTCTTTGGGCTTTTAGCTGAGCGCTTCTTCGCAAGCTTGATGTACCAATAATCGCACCCTCTGGAAGCTCGCTAAGAGGCATATGATTCTTCGAGATCAGAACGTCACGATGGTCCTCCCTCTTAGGCACACAGCCAATCGTCAAGCCCTCCGGAAGCTCTGCCGGCATGTCCTTCATGCTATGGATAGCCATATCTATCTCCCCATCTAGCATGGCTTGTTCAATTTCTTTGACGAATAATCCTTTTCCTCCGACTTTTGAAAGGGTGACATCCAGAATTTTATCTCCTTTAGTCACAATCTCCTTTAATTCAAACTCAAAGGGCAAGCCTAGCCCCTTCAGCTGGTCGATCACCCAATTTGATTGTGTTAATGCCAGTTTGCTTCTACGTGATCCTACGATAATTTTCCTCATGATTTCCCTCCATCAAAAGACATGAAATGCTGATGTGTTCCCAAATAAAAAGAAATTGATCAAAACAAGCAGGAAGGATGCGATATTCCAATAGGCCAGCGTCTTCCCATAATATTTTTTCTTTACTCTCATATATAAGTAAATACCATATACGGTCAAACATGCAAAGGATCCGATGATTTTACTGTCATACCAAACGATATCCTCCACGACTATATAGGCGAATTCTAACCCTAGTATTAAGGAAAGCAATAATAGAGGTAGACCAACCACAACCAATCGATAAGCCATCTGCTCAAGCTTTGCCAAATCACCAAGTCTGACAAGCCGCTTGCCCCATTTCTTTCGCTTAAGCAAATCATATTGAATTAAGTACAAAAGCGAGAAAACGAATGATAGGGCAAAGGCCGCATAGGAAAGAATCGCGACCGTTATATGAATGACTGATAGCTCAGAGATAAACTGGGTCCTGTTCTCGATCTTGTCCAGCTGTATGGGAGAGAACGTTTGGACGACCATTAGCCCAAATCCAAGCAGATTGGTGAAAAAGATCAAAAAATCCGTCCTCAAAAACCAATTCAAGGCCAATGAAACAGTAATCAAAATCCAGACATAAAAATAGAGCCCCTCGAGCAGCGAAAGGATTGGAAACCTGCCCGCTTCATAAATATAAAGAAATAAAAAGATTGTTTGCATGAACCAAACAATCGAAAGAATCCAGAAGGCCGACTTATTGGCCTTCTGATTATTTTGTAGAAAGTCATAGAAATATAGCAATACACTTAAGGCATACAATAGGATAGTTATCTCAAGCACTCTATTTAAATATATATCAAGCATTATGCCGTCCTGCCTAATCAATAAGGCTGTGAAACTACTCGCAGGATGGGCCGTTCTTGATTGCGCGCTGATTCCTTGTACGGCACTGCTTTTTTCTCTTCTTTCTCAACCAGTTCATCTATATTAAACGTATCGATAAACGCCTGAAGCAAAGCATCTGAATGCTTCTTCTCCGCAATTTCCTTCGCATATAGAATCGGATCCTTCAGCATTTGATTGACGATACTCTTCGTATGCTTATTGATAACCTTCCATTCTCTCTCACTTAATCCAGGGAGCTTTCTTTCCATGCTCGCTATTGTTTCTGCCTGAATGGAAAGCGCCTTTTCACGCAAGGCAGAGATGACAGGAACGATGCCAAGCATCTTTAGCCATGCATTGAATTCAACAAGCTCCTGTTCAATCATGATCATAATCTCTCTAGCCGCTTCTTTCCGTTCTTCGAGGTTCGCTTGGACAATCCCCTCTAAATCATCGATATCATAGAGAAACACACTGTCAAGCTCCACTAAACGAGGATCCAGGTCACGAGGTACCGCAATATCTACCATGAAAATCGGTTTTCCCTTACGCAGGATATTGATATTCTCCATCATTTCCTTCGTTATGACGTAATCCTTTGAGCCGGTAGAACTGATGAGAATGTCTGCTTCAAGCAAGGAACATTGCAGCTCCTTGAGCATCTTCGCCTTTCCAGAATATTTAGAGGCGAGCTTTTCTGCTTTCTCAAGCGTCCGATTAATGACGGTAACCTGTGTCGCACCGCTACCATATAAATTCTCAATGGCCAGCTGTCCCATCTTGCCGGCACCAAGGATAAGAATTTTCTTATCCTCCAGCGAACCAAAGATTTTCTTGCCAAGTTCAACAGCCGCATAGCTGATGGAAACGGCATTCTTATTGATTTCTGTTTCGGCATGTGCTCTTTTCGCGAGCGTAATCACTCTCTTGAATAAATTATTAAACAAAACACCTGTTGTTTTCTCTACTTGTGCGAGCATAAAGCTCTTCTTCACCTGACCAAGAATCTGGGTCTCACCAAGCACCATGGAGTTCAAGCCGCACGCCACTTGGAAAAGATGATTTACTGCCCCATCTTCCTCATAGATATATAAATAAGAGGAAAGTTCAGTCAAATCAATGGAAAACCATTCAGATAAAAATTCCTTAATATAATATCGTCCGGTATGTAACTGGTCGACGACCGCATATACCTCTGTGCGGTTACAAGTGGAAACGATGATATTTTCCAAAACGCTCTTTTTTGTTTGCAGCGCCTTCATCGCTTCAGGTAACTGATCTAATTCAAAACTTACTTTCTCACGGATTTCAACAGGAGCAGTTTTATAATTCAGACCTACGGTAATGATATGCATCTCCCCTGTTACACCCCCATTTGCGTAATTTGCGGATATTCTTCAAGCAGGTATTCCTCATAAACTGCCAGGATGAATTGTGAACAAAATCGTAACTTTACACAATTCTCATTCATCATTAGACCGTTATAAGCATTTCAGCCTTCAAAACGATCATTTATTTGACCTTTTTCTACATCCTTTGAGCCAATTAGTCATTAGTCCTCATGCCGATTCTATTGGCTGTATCTAAATTCCTTATAATCGCTCAAAGGCTTGATATAAAAGGATTTATAGAAAAAATAATTCAAAAATTGCTAAACCTGATATAATCAATATAGGTTTCAGTCGGCAGATTTTTTACCAAAAAGTATCTCTATCAGTAAGATGTGTAAATTCGTACTATCTGTACATTAACAAAGATTAGAATAATTATCAATAATAACAAACTAGGAGTCGAAAGATGAGAGAATTTCGTTATTTCACCTGCACCATTTTAATTGGTTTTGGGTTTTTTTACCTTTTACACTCAATTGATTTTCCGCTATTTCAACCATATTATTCATGGGCAACGTTAAGCATTATTCTTGGGCTTGCCTTTCTTTTGCAAAGCAGGTTTGGGGGACAGGCAGACTTCCTGCTGCCGGGAGTCTTCTTCACAGGCTATGGACTGCACCAATATATCGCCGGAAAGCTTGCCTATTGGCCAGGTGAACAAGTGGTTATCTTCCTTTTATTTGGACTAGGCTTCCTTCTGATCTATCTAAAAAAAGGAGTTGGAAAAGGGGCCGGCATCCTCTTTATCATCATCTCTGTCTTATTAATCTTTTATGAGAAGATCCTCGACTTTTTTGGTATATCAAATTATGCTGAAGCTTTCTCTGCCTACTGGCCAGTTGCTTTGATTCTCACCGGCCTATTCATCCTTTATAAGAAGAAATAAAAAATGCAGGAGCCGTTAAGTTACAGCTCCTGCATTTTTACTTCTTATATTCTGGCTTGAATGGCATTCCAAGCCTGGTCTTTCCCTAGCCCTGTTTCAGATGAGAAGAGAATAATCTCATCACCCTTAGCAAGGTCTAATGTATCTCTGACCACTTTCAGATGCTTCTGCCATTTTCCTTTTGGAATCTTATCAGCTTTCGTTGCGATAACAATCGTCGGAATTTCATAATGCTTTAAGAAATCATACATCATCACATCATCTGCCGATGGCTTATGACGGAGGTCGATAATCAGAAGCATCGCACGCAGCGGCTCCCTTGTCGTAATGTATGTCTCAATCATCTTGCCCCAGGCTTCCCGCTCGGTCTTGGATACCTTTGCATAGCCGTATCCTGGAACGTCAACAAAGAAGATCGTTTCATTCAATTTATAGAAATTCAATGTCTGGGTTTTCCCCGGCTTCGAGGATGTCCGAGCCAAGCCTTTACGGTTAATCATCTTATTAATAAAGGAAGATTTCCCTACATTCGAACGTCCTGCCAGCGCAAATTCCGGGAACCCGTCTGTCGGGTATTGCTCCGGCTTCACCGCGCTCATGACAATCTCTGCTTGTGTTACTTTCACTTTTCTTCACCTGCCAATGCATGCTGCAATACTTCATCTAGCTGCGAAACAAATACGAATTCCAAATCATTGCGCACACTCTCCGGAATGTCATCGATATCCCGAGCATTATCGACCGGGCAGATAATCTTTTTCAAACCGGCACGGTGGGCACTCATTGATTTCTCCTTCAATCCGCCGATTGGCAACACCCGTCCGCGCAGCGTAATCTCGCCTGTCATGCCGACTTCTTTACGGATTGGTCTTTTCGTAAGCGCTGAAATAAGCGCTGTTGCAATCGTGATCCCAGCAGAAGGGCCATCCTTTGGTACAGCTCCTTCCGGGACATGGATATGAATATCATATTTCTCGTAGAAATCCTTGTCAATATGAAGTTTTTCTGACTTTGAGCGCACATAGCTGAGCGCAGCCTGAGCAGATTCCTTCATTACATCACCAAGTTTTCCTGTTAGAATCAGTTTTCCTTTTCCTGGTGACAATAATACTTCAATTTGGAGGGTATCTCCGCCAAAGTTTGTATAAGCTAGACCTGTAGCAACACCTATTTGATCCTCCAGCTCCGCTGCCCCAAATCGGAAGTAAGGCTTACCTAGAAAATCACTGACATTCTTCTGTGTCACCACGACCCTTTTCTTCTCGCCAGATACAATAATCTTCGCAACCTTTCGGCAGACGGCAGCTAATTGACGTTCAAGCGTCCGCACACCAGCCTCCTTCGTATAGTAACGAATGATTTGCGTGATGGCCTCATCCTTCATTTGAAGATTGCTCTTGGACAAACCATGTGCTTTCAATTGCTTTAACAGAAGATGCTCCTTGGCAATATGGAGCTTCTCATATTCGGTATAGCCAGATAAATTGATAATCTCCATTCGGTCACGCAAAGGCGCCGGGATGGTAGATAAATCATTGGCTGTCGCTATAAACATAACCTTAGATAAGTCATATGTTTCTTCAATATAATGGTCGCTGAATGAGTTGTTTTGTTCCGGGTCAAGGACTTCGAGCATCGCGGATGACGGGTCACCGCGGAAATCATGTGACATTTTATCAATTTCATCGAGAAGGAAGACTGGATTAATGGTTCCTGCCTTCTTCATTCCCTGAATGATCCGTCCTGGCATGGCGCCAACATACGTGCGTCTGTGGCCGCGGATTTCCGATTCATCCCGTACTCCCCCAAGAGAAACACGGACAAAATGACGATTCAATGATTTTGCAATTGATTTCGCCAAACTTGTCTTACCGACACCTGGAGGTCCAGCCAAGCAAAGAATCGGCCCCTTAAGCGAGTTAGTGAGCGATTGGACAGCCAAATACTCAAGCACTCGCTCCTTAACCTTTTCAAGACCGTAATGGTCATCATTTAAGACCTTTTCCGCTTTCATAATATCCAAGTCATCCTTTGTTGCATTAGACCATGGAAGCGCGATAAGCCACTCGATATAATTACGGATGACCGCACTCTCAGCCGAGCTCGCCGGAATCTTCTCATACCGGTCCAATTCCTTCTTAGCTGTCTCAAGAACTTGTTCAGGCATACCTGCTTGATTGATTTTTTCCAGCAGCTCCGCGACTTCAGCTGTCTTGCCTTCCTTGTCGCCAAGCTCTTTCTGGATCGCCTTCAATTGCTCACGCAAATAATATTCCTTCTGCGTACGCTCCATTGATTTCTTCACACGCTGGCCAATCTTTTTCTCCAGATTAAGGACTTCTTTTTCATTGTGAATGATATCTATGACCTTATTCAGGCGTTCTTTAATATCGATTGTTTCCAATATATCCTGCTTATCCTTCAGCTTAAGCGGAAGATGGGAGGTTATGATATCAGCAAGCCGTCCTGGCTCTTCAATGTCAACTGTCGTGTTATACGTCTCCGTTGTTACTTTCTTTGAAATTTTTATGTATTGTTCAAAGTAATCCAACAAGGTTCTCATTAACGCTTCAGTTTCAGGATCTTTCTCAGTGGAGTCTTCTACGACTTCAAGCCTTGCAGCAAGATAGTCTCCCTCATCCACGTACTCAATCATTTGAGCGCGTGATATGCCTTCCACCAAAACCCGAATGGTGCCGTTGGGAAGCTTAAGCATCTGTTTGACCTTCGTGAGTGTACCTAACTGATAGACATCTTCCTCACTCGGTTCATCTGTGGATACTTCCTTTTGGGTTGTCAAAAAAATAAAATGGTCATCTACCATAGCTTTCTCTAGCGCCTGTACAGATTTTTCTCTTCCAACATCTAGATGAAGAACCATCGTTGGGAAAACCAGCAATCCGCGCAGCGGCAGGAGGGGAACGTGTTTTTCCTCAGTAATTGCCATTTGTTGCACCTCCATTTAAAACCTGTTATATGTTATAAGAATAAGACCTTTACCAATTTTATCGTATTTATAGACTCGTGTCTATTTAGGGCGTTCTCTTGCCTCACGCTCCTCTTTTCCCTTTTCCCTGAGTTTTTTAACATTTTTCATACTTTTATTTCATTTATAAGACAGAAGGCGCAAACACAAGAAAAGAGCTTGCCGATGAAGCGAGCAAGCTCTTTTCCTTTTTATCCGCTCTCCCTCTCAGATGTGCGCTCCATATCCTCCATGATTTGGTCGATGATCTGTGTTCGATCAAACGCTTCCTGGAAGACTTCTTTCAGCTGACTGACCGGCTTAATGATAATGCCTTCAAGCTCATCAAGAATGGATTGGACGTTCTCCTTTGGAATAATGACCATTTCTGCTCCGGCAAGCTTTGCTGCGTTCGCTTTGGTGAAGACCCCGCCAACTGGCTTCACCTTCCCATGAATACTTATTTCACCAGTCATGGCTACCGTGTTTTTCACTGGAATTCGATAAATTGCCGAATATATGCCCACGGCCATTGCAACGCCTGCTGACGGTCCGTCAATAGGAATGCCGCCAGGGAAATTAACGTGGATATCATATCGATCTGCCGGGATTCCCATTGTGCGTAAGACTGTGACAACATTCTCGATTGAACCTTTCGCCATGCTCTTGCGGCGTATTGATTTGCCAGGACTGTTGAAGCTCTCCTCTTCCACGATTCCGGTGATGGTGACCGTTCCCTTATCCTGCGCTTCGATAACGGTCACTTCAATGTCCAATAAAGCCCCAGTATTCGGACCAGTTACTGCCAGACCATTAACCACCCCAATAGAAGATTCTGTCCCAACGCTTGGACTAAAGCGCGGTGTCATCTGACTTGATTGAATGATCCATTCAATATCCTCATCCTTGATGTAATCTCGCTCATCTGTGATGGCAAGACCAGCTGCGCTTTGAACCATATTTACAGCTTCACGCCCGTTACTTGCATACTGGCCAACCAATCGCAATCCCTTCTCACCTAGCTTAAGCTCCACCCGCTTTGCAGCATTGGAGGCGACTTGCATGAGCTCCTCTTCATTCAATTCTCGGAAGAAGATTTCCATGCATCTTGACCTGATAGCCGGCGGAATTTCAGAAGGCGTCCTTGTCGTCGCACCTACTAGACGAAAATCAGATGGGAGACCATTCGTGAAAATCTCATGAATATGCTTCGGGATATTTGGATTTTCTTCACTATAGTAGGCACTTTCAAAAAAGACTTTCCGGTCCTCAAGCACCTTTAGCAATTTATTCATCTGGATATTATGAAGCTCTCCAATCTCATCAATAAAGAGAATGCCTCCATGCGCATTAGAGACAGCACCTTGTTTCGGCTGTGGAATGCCCGCCTGTCCCATTGCTCCCGCTCCCTGATAGATAGGGTCATGAACAGATCCAATCAACGGGTCAGCGATCCCTCTTTCATCAAACCGTGCTGTTGTCGCATCTAATTCAATGAAGGGAGCTGTTTGGCGAAAGGGTGACTTCGTATTCCTTTTCCCTTCCTCCAGCACAAGTCTTGCCGCAGCCGTTTTTCCGATGCCTGGCGGTCCATAGATAAGCACATGCTGCGGGTTCGGTCCGCATAATGCAGCTTTTAACGCCTTAATGCCATCTTTCTGCCCGATAATATCGTGAAAGCTTGCCGGGCGCACCTTTTCCGATAAAGGCTCCGTCAGCTTGATCGCCTTCATTCTATGTAATTGATCCATTTCCTTCTTTGCTTCCCGATCGATTGTCACCTTTTGAACCCGCTGCCCTCTTAACAGATTCAAGAAATATAATCCAATGACAACTCCAAAAAATAATTGGATGATGATTACTGCGGCTGTCCAACTCATTTATGCACCCTCCTGAAGATTCATCGTATAAAGATACAAGCTAGTATCTCCTTATCAGAAAGGGAATAAACCCCTAATCATTCCATATATGAGCAAGAAAGAAGGTTTATTTTTATTCCTCAAAAAAAATGCTGGCCCCTATTGGAACCAGCATTTCCTATTAAATCTGCATTAAGCAGAAGTCTTCTTCTGAACCGTATCAGTCGTACCATCAGAAAGAATAATCTTTGGTGATTCTCCTTTTGTGATGGATTCTGCTGTGATGACGCATTTTGCGATATCATCGCGTGATGGCAATTCAAACATCACCTCTAGCATGATTCCTTCAATAATGGAA
This sequence comes from Pradoshia eiseniae, assembly GCF_002946355.1. Lineage (NCBI taxonomy): Bacteria > Bacillati > Bacillota > Bacilli > Caryophanales > Bacillaceae > Pradoshia > Pradoshia eiseniae. Next base: position 26,579 of record NZ_PKOZ01000001.1, on the reverse strand, counting down.
CGAAGGCCACGCGCACCTGTCTTCCGCTCGATTGCTTTCTTCGCAATCTCAAGAAGGGCTTCATCCTCAAATTCCAATTCAACGTCATCAAGTGACATCATCTTCTGATATTGCTTCACAAGAGCATTCTTCGGCTTAGTAAGGATTTGAATCAAAGCATCCTCATCAAGCTGTTCCAATGTCGCAATGACAGGAAGACGTCCAATGAACTCTGGAATTAAGCCAAAGCGAAGCATGTCCTCTGGCAAAACTTTCGTTAGAAGATCCTTTTCTTGGATATCTTCTTTCTCTGTTGCAGAACCGAAACCGATTACCTTTTGACCTAAGCGTCGTTTAATGATCGGTTCAATACCATCGAATGCTCCTCCGCAAATAAAGAGGATATTCGTTGTATCGATTTGGATGAATTCTTGATGCGGATGTTTTCTTCCGCCTTGTGGCGGCACACTCGCAACCGTTCCTTCCAAGATTTTAAGCAAAGCTTGCTGAACCCCTTCACCCGATACATCACGAGTGATAGAAGGGTTCTCAGATTTACGCGCAATCTTGTCAATTTCATCGATGTAGATAATTCCCTTTTCGGCTTTCTCCACATCATAATCAGCCGCTTGAATCAGCTTAAGAAGGATATTTTCAACATCCTCTCCGACATAACCAGCTTCTGTTAAGGATGTCGCATCCGCAATAGCGAACGGAACATTCAGCAATCTGGCCAATGTTTGGGCAAGCAAAGTTTTCCCGCTTCCTGTAGGACCGATTAAGCATATATTGGATTTGGACAATTCAACATCTTCAATCTTGCTGTTGGAATTGACGCGTTTATAGTGATTGTATACCGCCACGGCCAAGGATTTCTTTGCCCCTTTTTGACCAATGACATATTCATCAAGGATATCAAGAATCTCCATTGGTTTCGGAATATCCTTGAATTCCACTTCTTCGTCTGTACCTAACTCTTCCTCAACGATTTCTGTACAAAGTTCAATACATTCATCGCATATATAAACACCTGGACCCGCTACGAGTTTTCGGACTTGTTCCTGAGTCTTGCCGCAGAAAGAACACTTAAGCTGCCCTTTCTCATCATTAAATTTAAACATAGTTTCACCCCTTGGTAATATGGACTCTATCATGAAATCTGCAGTACAAAATGATCAGATTAACAAATGAAGGGTATGTAAGGATTGTAACACACATCGCTCCATTTGAGGTAAAGAAATGGTTGACGGAAAATACGTAATCACATGCTTATTATGTATAGGTACATAATATCCATTCTGGCCGACTTTCAATCCTCTAATTCAAAAATGGAATCATATGTATTTCAATTATTTAGAATTAATCTACACTTTATTCAGAAAAAAAGCAATTATGTATACTCAAAAACATTTCGATATCGAAAGTCGATTTTTAGCGAGATTTGCAAATATGATATGTATAAAACAAGGTACGATAAGTTAAATCGCACCTTGTTTCTATGATTATATATGGATTAAGCTTCTACAGTTTTGCTGTTGTCAACCAATACATCGATTGCTTTTCTAACAATCAAGTCGCCTTTAACACTTTCAGTGCCGCCTAGCGCTTGGATGATTTGCTCAGCAGATAAGCCGTATTGCTCAGACATTGTTTGAACTTCAGCGTTGATTTCTTCTTCGCTTACTTCGATGTTCTCTGCTTTTCCGATAGCTTCAAGAGTAAGATTGATGCGTACGCGCTTTTCAGCTTCCTCTTTCATTTGCTCTTTAAGAGCTGCTTCGTCTTGTCCAGAGAATTGGAAGTACATATCAAGAGTCATACCTTGCATTTGAAGACGTTGACCGAACTCTTGAACCATGCGATCTGTTTCTGTATCGATCATAGCTGCTGGAATGTCCATTTCAGCATTTTCTGCTGCTTTCTCGATAACTGTATCTTTTACATGGTGCTCAGCATCATGGTTTTTCTTTTCTACTAAACGGTTTTTGATTTTTTCTTTAAGAGCGTCTAAAGTTTCAACTTCTTCGTCTACATCTTTCGCAAACTCATCATCAAGTGCTGGAAGCTGTTTTGTTTTGATTTCGTGAATTTTCACTTTGAATACAGCAGGTTTACCAGCTAGTTCAGCAGCATGGTATTCTTCTGGGAAAGTAACTTCCACATCTTTTTCTCCGCCTGTTTCAAGACCAACCAATTGATCTTCAAAACCTGGGATGAAAGAGTTAGAACCAAGTTCCAATGTGTAGTTGTCAGCTTTTCCGCCTTCGAAAGCTTCGCCGTCAACGAATCCTTCAAAATCAAGAACAACTGTGTCGCCTTTTTCTGCTGCGCCTTCTTCTTTAATAACAAGCTCAGCATTGCGCTCTTGCATTTGTTTGATTTCTTCGTTTACTTCTTCATCAGTCACTTCAGTGTCAAATTTAGTCACTTCAAGACCTTTGTATTCGCCAAGTTTTACTTCAGGCTTCACTGTAACAGTCGCTTTGAAGATAAGAGCTTGACCTTTTTCCATTTGTTCAACGTCGATTTCAGGGCGATCTACCGGCACGATAGCTGTTTCATCAATCGCTGCAGCATATGCTTCAGGCAAGATGAAATCAAGCGCATCTTGGTAAAGAGATTCTACGCCGAATTTCTTTTCAAATAAAGAACGTGGCATTCTTCCTTTACGGAAACCTGGAACTTGTACTTGTTTAACAACTTTTTTGAACGCAGAGTCTAATCCTTCGTTCACTTTTTCAGCAGGAACTTCAACGGTTAAGACGCCGCGGTTACCTTCTAGCTTTTCCCATTTTGCAGACATGGTTTTCCCTCCAACTATATATATTTCCTAATAAATCGTCTTTTTTTAATACTGGCAAATATGGAACCAGATATATAGATCCTTAGGCCGCACAGGCCTTTGCCTGTACACATGCATATTGCAACCATTATATTATAACATACGTTTTCCACGTTTCAACACTTCGGCCTTCAAATAACAGGGAAAGTAATGCTTTCCAAATTTCTTATTTCTTCTAATATCCCTTTTATCTCTTCCTCCGGCTCATCCGAAACAAGCCCATAGGCTTCTTCGACCAGTCTCTCATAAGCTTTTCCCCAAATCGACAAATGATCGATATTTAATGGATAAAGGAGAATATTGTGCCGTTTGACCATCTCCATCGCTTGTTCATACATAATAGGGTCATTATGTTCAAGCTTCTCACTCAATTCCTTCTGCAGCTCCATCAGGAACCTGGTCTCTTCAGGCTTTGGAAGATCCTCTATGTTCACTGTCCATCTTTGCCCAAATTTGTTCAATTCAACCGTCCTATTTACTTCTTGTTCCCGCAAGAGCGAGAGCACGAGCGTCTTAAGAAATGGATGCTTTTCTTCTATTAAGTATTGGCATAGTGCATCAGCCCACGGACGTATGTTTTGGTTAGATAAGGAAGATAATATGTATAATTGTTCTTCAATTGTTCCAGCCTCAAGAATTCGCACAACCTCTGCTTCATCAATCGGCAGTCCCTCTGTCGGTGAAGGCTGGGAGGAATCCTCTTGCTGCCCGACAATCCTCTTGCTCATCAAGAGCAGATTCTCAAGCGATTCAACCCTCTCTGGCGGAACTTGATCCTCATCAAATAACGCTTCAATCACTGCTGCGATTTCCTCATGTTCATTTAATTGGAGAAGTATCATCAAATAAATATTAATCACATGAAAATAGTCGCCGATGCCCTGGTCCATCATCCGCTTGACAATTTCCTTCGCCTCTTGATAGCGGCCCAGCTCGACCAATGATAATGCCAGACCCAAATTAATATCCTCATGGTCTGGTTCCATCTGAATTCCTTGGTCAAAATACCGAAATGCTTCTTTGTAATTTTTGCCCTCCATTGCCTCCATGCCCTTTTTCATCAACAGCTCGCTCAGATGCGGAAAGGGAATTATTTTGTGTTCGTTTTTCTCCATATTGTACCGCCTCGAAAAATAAATTAATTGAAGTAAGTGTAGCATGCCTTTCTGTGAAAAACAAAACATTGTCGAAACAGAAGACCCACATGAGCAGGTTCGATAAAAATAAAAAGTAAAAAGCCTCCGCCATCTATAGACGGCAGAGACAAAGTTACCCATTATTTCTTCACAGCATGCATGAAGTGAACCGTTTCAAAGGCTTTTAAATAATCATGTCGATTATTAAAAAAACTCATTTGAATATCTTCTGGAGACAAATGTTCATATATCAACAAGCCAGCTTCTCCTAGCAATGATTCCATTTCTTTATACGTGAAATGAGATTTCATCGGCTCACCACTAGCTGCCGCCAATTTGACCATATTTTCCACGCGATTTGATAACCCTTTTTCCGTAAAGAGGTTTTCATCAGCATAATCAAATACAATTGAGCTACCTTCAGGCATTTCTTTCAAAAGGTTCATCAGTAGTCCCTTCAGGTCATCCTTTGACAAATAATATGAAACACCTAATAAGCTAAAGAAGGTTTTCTCTCGTTTCACTCCGTTTTCAAATAGAAAGTCGGCTGAAATTTTCTTTGTGAAATCACAAGGAATAAAATGCAAATTAGATAGCACGTGTAAATTAGATTCTTTTAACTTATTTAGTTTAAATTGTTGTGTTGCAGGAAAATCAACTTCATAAATGGAAAGATCATATTCAAGTTGCGGGTGGCGTAAGGCAAAAGTGTCCATGCCCGCGCCTAAAACAATATATTGAGTAACCCCCAAAGAAACTTCGTGCAGGAGCACCTTTTCACAGAATGCAGCACGCGCTAACGGTGTAGGAGAAAGCTGTATTTGGGTAACCCATTTTAAGATTTCATCCGGTTGATTTTTTAACTTGCCAGCCATTTCTGGATTAAAAAAACTTATACCCTTTATCATATTCATTTTTATAGCTTCAAATTCCTGTTTAGACAGTAGTTTAGGGGCTATAAAATCATCAAAAATAACAGGGGTATCAAAGAGATGATGATATGCGCGGCCAAAAGCAGAAATTAAGGATGTCATACTTGCTTCATTTGATTTCATAAATAAAACCCTCCGTAGATATATTCACAGAACGATTTTATTTTAACATAGAAATTTTTCATTATAACATATAAAATATTTTTTGTCAATACATTTATGCACTTAAGTATTTTTCCCTCCGCGCATTTCCTTTCTTCCTTTAGACTGATTTAAGCATCAATAATTCCTTTTTAAATAAATCATTTATCCAGATAATGGACAGCAAGCTGACCATTACAAAAAAATTCACACAACACGGCGGATATGTGAAAAATAACCGTTTCTTAAAACCCACTTGATTCAGCTAACTAATAGCAGAGCAATATCTATTCTCCTTCGGTGAAGAAAAAAGTAATCTGCCAAGCACTCTCTAGCTCCTACCTAAAGAGAAATCTGAAAGGAAAATAAAAACAGGCGGAAAATGACTCTCCGCCTGCACCGTTAATCATTATTTCAGACTCTCCTAGACAAACAGCCTTTCTTCATATTCCTTAATGGAATCCTCGTATTGCAACGTCAAAGATATTTCATCCCAGCCATTTGTGAGCATGTTCTTCCAGTATGGATGGATGTCAAATGACACCGAGAATCTATCCCCGGCAGTGAGTTTCTGTTCCGGCAAGTCAACGGTTATCTCGTTCTTTTCAGCGCGAATATGCTCCTTCAGTGCAGCGAGCGTTTCTTTTGGGAGCGTGATGGGCAGAATGCCATTTTGCAGGCAGTTCTGATGGAAAATATCCGCAAACGAAGAAGCGATAACGACTTTAAAGCCATAATCACCGAGCGCCCATGGAGCATGCTCCCTTGATGAACCGCAGCCGAAGTTTTCACCAGCTACCAAAATAGTCGCCCCGCGGTTCTCCTCCTGGTTCAGCTCAAAGTCCGGGCGTTCAACATTTTCCGCTTCGTAACGCCAATCGTAGAATAGGAAGCGGCCGAATCCTGTCCGTTCAATTCTCTTCAGAAATTGTTTCGGGATAATTTGGTCAGTGTCCACATGATCTCGGTCCATAATGACTGGCTTGCCTGTATAAATCGTCATTTGCTCCATCTTAACTCACACTCCCTTCACTGATGATACCTTCAAGTTCCCTCACATCTACAAATCGGCCATATAGCGCTGCCGCTGCAGCCATTTTCGGGCTGACGAGATGTGTCCTTGCTCCCGACCCTTGCCTGCCTTCAAAATTACGGTTAGAGGTGGAGGCACAATGCTCTCCAGGAGGGACGACATCCGGGTTCATGCTCAGACACATGCTGCAGCCTGCTTCCCTCCATTCGAAGCCTGCCTCCTTGAAGATGATGTCTATCCCTTCCTCTTCTGCTTTCTTTTTGACTCTTTGGGAGCCTGGAACGACCAACGCACGTACACCCTCTGCGACTCGTTTGCCCCGGAGCATCTCAGCAGCCTCCCTTAAATCCTCCATGCGCGAATTTGTACACGAGCCAATGAAGACATGCTGGACAGGAATCTCTTTGATTTCCTGTCCTTCCTGAAGCCCCATATACTCGAGCGCCCGTTTCAAGGAGCGTGCGGCTGATTCATCAAGGTCAGAAGCAACTGGGACATGCCCATCTACCGGACTGCACATACCAGGATTTGTACCCCAGCTGACCATTGGCGAGATATCCTCACCGCGAATCTCAATGACTCTGTCATAATCTGCATCCTCATCACTGGCGAGCGCTGCCCATTCATTCCTATAACGTTCGAATTCATCTGGCTTTGGTGCATATTTCCGCCCCTTCATATAAGAAAAGGTTGTCTCATCCGGGCTGACGAGACCAGCGCGCGCTCCTCCTTCAATCGTCATATTGCAGATGGTCATGCGCTCTTCCATAGACATTTGGCGGACCACATCACCCGCATATTCTAAGATATGCCCGGTGCCAAAATGGACGCCATTTTGCGAAATGATATAGAGAATGACATCCTTAGCTGTCACTCCCGGCTTCAATTGACCATTGATTTCAACTTTCATCGTTTTAGGCTTGTTCTGCCAAATCGTTTGAGTAGCGAGTACATGCTCTACTTCACTCGTGCCAATCCCAAAGGCCAAGGCACCAAAGGCACCATGTGTCGATGTATGGCTATCCCCGCACACGATCGTCTTCCCTGGCCACGTCAGACCGAGATCCGGACCGATTACGTGAACGATCCCCTGGTCTTCACTATCAAGTCCTGCAAGCGGCACCCCAAACTCACTGCAATTTCGCTCCAGAGCACTCATTTGCCTCTTCGCGACTTCATCGGTTACAACAAAGCGGTTGATTGTTGGGACATTATGATCCATTGTCGCGAAGGTCAAATCCGGACGACGGACCTTCCTTCCCTTCAGTCTTAAACCTTCAAATGCCTGAGGAGAGGTCACTTCGTGCACGAGATGCAGATCGATGTATAATAAATCTGGTTTGCCCTCCTCTTTGCGAACAATATGTTTATCCCAGATTTTATCAATAATCGATTTCCCCATCGTAATCCCTCCTCATTAAATTTATGGTTGATTCTTTTTATGCATAAGCATCCATGATATGAACAATGGCATCCTTTTGCAGGATCTCCTCTTTAATGGCTTCTACCATCTCAGAGGTTGAATATGGTATTCCACTGCCCGCCAGATCGGCTGTCCTCCTGCCTGAATCAAGAATACTCCTGACCGCCTGCTCCACGGTATCCGCTTCCTCTTCTAATCCAAAGGAATGGCGAAGCATGGATGCACTTGAGAGAATCATCGCAATCGGATTTGCTTTATTCCTGCCGGCTATATCCGGGGCTGAACCATGGATTGGTTCATATAAATGAAGACCGCTCTCAGAAAGACTGGCGGAAGGCAGCATGCCAAGCGACCCTGTAAGGACACTTGCCTCATCGCTTAAAATATCACCAAACATATTCTCCGTGACAATCGTGTCAAATTGTCTTGGATTCTTAATTAATTGCATCGCCGCATTATCGACAAGCATATGCTCGAGGGTCACTTCGGGATAATCTTTTGCCACTTCTTCGGCGACCTCTCGCCACATACGGCTCGACTCCAGGACATTCGCTTTATCCACCGATGTGACCTTTTGGTTGCGGGTGGAAGCCAATTCAAAGGCGAGCTTCATAATCCGCTTCACTTCCTCGCGCTCATAATAGAGGGTATCCACTGCCGCCTCCATGCCATCCCGATACGTTCTCTCACTCGGTTTCCCAAAATAAAGACCACCTGTCAATTCCCTGACAATCAAAAAGTCCGTTTCTTCGATGATTTCTTTCTTTAGCGGGGAAGATTCTAACAAACTCGCATAATAGTTGATTGGACGCATATTGGCATAAAGGTTCAATTCCTTGCGTATTTTCAGCAAGCCTTGTTCCGGCCTATATTCAGGGGGATTTTGATCCCATTTCGGACCGCCGACTGCTCCAAGCAAGATCGCATCACTTTGCCTGCAAAGGGCAAGCGTTTCATCCGGAAGAGGATTGCCGTGACGATCAATCGCGGAACCTCCTATCTGCCCGTAACGAAAGGTGAATTTATGTCCATACCGTTCCCCGATAGCTCCGAGGATTTCGACCGCTCCCTTTGCCACTTCCGGCCCGATACCGTCGCCTGGTAATACAGCAATGTTCTTTTTCATTTCGAAATCCTCCTTCTAAGGTTTAGTTCATCAAAGCAATTGACGTTCTTTCTTCCGTCATGATTGCCCGGTTAATGGCATTTAAGTAAGCCTTCGCAGACGCCTCTAAAACATCCTGAGCCAATCCTCGGCCGCTTGTCTCAACACCCTCATACAACACCTTCACGAATACTTGGGCAAGCGCGTCCCGCCCGGCTCCAACTGACTGTATGCGGTAATCCTTTAATGTGACCGGTTTATTTATGCAGCGCTCAAGTGTGTTATACAAAGCCTCGATGCTTCCTGCACCCGTCCCGGCTTCCTGGATTGTTTCATTATCCATGCCTGAGAGCGTGACCGTTGCTGTTGGGATTTGGTTTGTTCCATATTGGACCTGGATGGAGACCAACTCATAATAGCCTCCCTCTTTCGTCACCTTCTCCTCGAGCACGAGTGCGACGATATCATCATCTGTCATCTCTTTCTTGCTGTCTGCAAGATTCTTAAACACCTTGAATAATTGATTCATCTCTTCATCCGATACGGTGAACCCCAGCTCTTTGATCTTCGTGCGGAAAGCATGCCGGCCGGAATGCTTTCCGATTACCATCGAATTGGAGCTTAGCCCCACTGTTTCTGGCTCAATGATTTCATAGGTCGTTTTCTCTTTCAGCACACCATCCTGATGAATACCGGATTCATGCGCAAAGGCATTCTGACCGACAACCGCCTTGTTTGGAGGGATAACCATGCCCGTTAATTTGCTCACAAGCTCACTCGTCCGCTTGATTTCACTTAGCACAAGCCTGGATTCTGCTTGATAGAAATCTTTTCTTGTATAAAGGCCCAGCACGACCTCTTCTAAAGCCGTATTGCCGGCACGCTCTCCAATCCCATTAATTGTTCCTTCAATCTGGGTTACGCCCGCAAGGATAGCAGCCATGGAATTGGCAGTTGCCAATCCTAAGTCATCATGACAATGGGCTGATAGCTTAACGCGCCCGATAGATGGCACATGATTTTGCAGGTACGTAAACACTTCTGCATATTCCCGCGGCGTGATGTAGCCGACTGTATCAGGAATATTGATAATTTCCGCTCCTGCCTGAATGGCCTCCTCAATGATTCTAGCGAGAAACGGAAGCTCTGTCCGGCAAGCATCCTCTGCTGACCACTGGACTACTGGGAAGAACTGTTTAGCATATTTAATAGAAGCGACGGCCGCTTCCACAACCTCATCCTCTGTCATCTTTAATTTATATTGCCGGTGTATAGGCGAAGTCGCCAAGAATACATGAATGCGAGGGCTTGCTGTGTTCTTCAAGGCTTGCCAAGCTGCATCAATATCCGATTGGGCAGAGCGGGCTAGCGCTGTCACCGTAGAGCCCTTTACCATCTCGGCTATCTGCTTGACGGATTCAAAGTCTCCTTGGGAAGCAGCCGGGAAGCCAGCCTCAATAATATCGACGCCAAGTCTCTCTAGCTGTCTTGCAATCTCGATTTTTTCCATACTGGTCAAGGTAACGCCAGCAGACTGTTCCCCATCCCTTAACGTGGTGTCAAATATCTCAATTTTTCGCACTCGTCACCACTTCCTTCTGCTTCTTTTGCTGCTCATTGATGAACGGCATCATTTGGCGCAGCTCCCTGCCTACTTGTTCAATCGGATGTGCATTTTCCTGTGCTTGAGTCGCATTGAAGACCGGTCTGTTCACCTGGTTTTCAACCAGCCAGCCTTTTGCGAAAGTACCATTTTGGATTTCCTTCAGAACTTCTTTCATTTCTTCCTTTACTTGAGGTCCCACAACGCGCGGACCGGATACGAAGTCTCCCCATTGCGCTGTGTCAGAAATGGAATAGCGCATGCCTTCCATTCCGCCTTCATACATAAGGTCAACGATTAATTTCAGTTCATGCAAGCATTCGAAGTAGGCAAGCTCCGGCTGATAACCCGCTTCTGTCAAAGTTTCAAAGCCCGCTTTCACAAGGGAGGTTAATCCTCCGCATAACACAGCTTGCTCCCCGAACAGATCCGTTTCTGTTTCTTCCTTAAAGGATGTTTCTAGCGCACCTGCTCTTAATGAACCAATTCCCTTCGCATAGGCTAGTGCCAATTCGCTCGCCTCACCTGATACATCCTGATGGATGGCAAACAATGCCGGTACCCCTGCCCCTTGTTCATACGTTCTTCTAACCAGGTGACCCGGTCCTTTTGGAGCAACTAAGGATACATCCACATAGGATGGCGGGACGATTTGATGGTAGTGCACGTTAAACCCGTGAGCGAACATTAAGGTATGCCCTTCACGCAAGACCGGTTCGATTTCAGCTTTGTAGACTTTCGTTTGGTGCTCATCCGGAAGGAGAATCATGATGACATCCGCTTCCTCACTCGCCTCCCTGACAGATTTCACATCGAATCCATCCTCACTCGCTTGATCCCAGGATTTTCCCGGCCTTAGACCAATGATGACATCCATTCCGCTGTCCCTTAAGTTTTGGGCATGAGCATGCCCTTGTGAACCATATCCCACGATTGCGATTTTCTTCCCTTGCAATACCGCTTCATTTGCTTCATTTTGATAGTACATTTTTGCCATAATTAATCTCTCCCTTTCATTATTAGACGATTGAATAATTGCGATTTCCTTGATCTGCGGGCTGTGTGCCTCGCGCAAAAGCAGTTGTGCCTGTTCTGGCAATCTCTTTAATCCCATATGGCTTGATTAGTTCTAAGAAAGCTTCAATCTTATTCGTCTCTCCTGTAAGCTGAATGACGAGGCTATCTTTGCCAATATCGATGATGGAAGCTCGAAACGGCTCAATCAGTGAATAAATTTCACTTCTCGTTGCTGGCAATACGGCTACCTTCACCAAGGCAAGCTCTCTGGCGACAACCGATTGATCCGTTATATCCTGAACCTTGATAACATCGATTTGTTTATTTAACTGCTTGGTGATTTGCTCGGCAATCTGGACACTCTCTACGTTTACGATACAAGTGATTCTCGACCTGTCCTCAATCTCCGAATGCCCTACCGTAATGCTCTCAATATTGTAATTCCGCTTAGAGAACAGGTTCGTGATCCGGTTCAATACACCGGGTCTGTTCATAACGGTCAGTGTTATGATTCGTCTCATCTCTTCTTCACTCCCACCATCTCGTTGATTCCCTTGCCCGGGGCAATCATGGGGTACACATTCTCTTCTGGTTCTACAAATACATTAATCAAGACCGGCTTATGCTCTGGAAATTCTTCTGTAAAGGCTTGCTTCACTTCCTCTTCCGTCCTTGCGTCAATCCCTTTGATTCCGTATGCTTCTGCCAGCTTGCTGAAGGAAGGCTGTGAAGCAAAGACACTCTGTGAATACCTGGAATCATAGAAGATTTCCTGCCACTGTCGAACCATCCCCAACGAACCGTTGTTCAAGATAATGATTTTAATAGGGAGGTTATGCTCCGCAATGACTCCAAGCTCTTGAATGGACATCTGCACACCCCCATCCCCATTGATGGAAATGACCAAATCATCCGGTTCAGCCATTTGGGCGCCAATAGCCGCAGGTAAACCAAAGCCCATCGTGCCAAGGCCTCCTGAGGTTACCCAAGCATTCGGCCTTTTGAACGGATAATACTGCGCCGCCCACATTTGGTGCTGCCCGACATCTGTCGTCACGATTGCATCACCCTTGCTAAGCTCATAAATCAGCTCCATGACACGCTGCGGTTTTAATGCCTTTGATTCTTCTTTTTCATAGTGATACGGTGACTCCTCAAGCCATGCATGAATTTGCTTTCTCCACGGCTCACTATCCGAGCGTTTGCCATTTTGCTTTACGAGCTGAAGGAGTGCCTGCTTCGCATCTCCCACGACCGGAATCGCGGTTGGAACATTCTTGCCGATTTCCGCCGGGTCAATATCAATATGGGCCACTGTCGCATATGGAGCAAATCTCGATAAGTTACCTGTCAGCCTGTCATCAAAACGGGCACCGATATTGATGAGAAGATCACATTCATACATGGCCATATTGGCTGCATAGATGCCATGCATCCCGCCCATTCCAATATAGAGCGGATGGTCCGGCGGGAAGGTACCAAGGCCAAGCAATGTGTTGACGACCGGAATTTGCTGCTGCTCTGCAAACTCCAGCAGCTGCTTAGAAGCTTTTGCATGCAAGACGCCAGCTCCTGCTAAGATTAGCGGTTTCTTGCTTGAGCTAACAGCCTCGACAAGCCGCCTGATCTGCAAATAATTCGGCTCAGTTGTAGGCTGATAACCCGGAAGCGAGATACTCTCAGGCTCCACTTCCACATCCCCAAGTGCGGCAATGTCTTTCGGTATATCAATCAGGACTGGACCTGGTCTGCCTGTAGAAGCAATATAGAATGCTTCTTTCACTATTCGAGGGATATCTTTCGTATCCCGAATCTGATAATTATGTTTCGTTACCGGAGTGGTGATTCCAACGATATCTGCCTCCTGGAAAGCATCAGTTCCAATAACCCCTGTTCCTACCTGGCCGGTAAAAATAACGAGCGGCAAAGAGTCCATCATCGCATCCGTTATGCCTGTGACAAGATTCGTTGCACCTGGTCCTGAAGTTGCAATCACTACCCCAGGCTTACCGCTTATTCTTGCGTACCCTTCTGCCGCATGAATGGCTCCTTGCTCATGCCGGGATAACACATGTTTCATTCCGGCATGATAGAGAGAATCGTAAATGGGTAAAACGGCTCCTCCTGGATAACCAAATAATACTTCCACTTCCTGCCTCTTCAATGCATTAATCAACATCTCCGCTCCGCTGATCCTTGAGTTAGACTGCACTTCCTTTTCAGCAAGAGCTGCTTTTTCCATCATGGAATCTCCCTCCCGATTTGTGTAATCTCTTACCGCCAGGCTCAATTTCTTGTGAGAATAAAAAAAGCCTTTTCATCCCTGACGTCTCTTCAATGAAACGCAAGGGATGAAAAGGCTTATCTCCTCTCCATGGTACCACCCTCATTCATGGCAAAATCTAAATCGCCATGCACTCGAATTCTTTGGTAACGGGTTTTGGTTATAAAACCCGGCCTGTATTACTCTCATGTTTCACACAGGCACTCCAAGGTGAGTTCATAGATGGAAACAGCACCGGCTCTCAGCTCCCCCGGCTCTCTGTATCTGTTCGCCCCATCTACTACTTATCCTTTTCATTGATTTAATACATATATATATACATAGAAAAATCTGTTTAATTTACTAAATATAAGGAACTTTGTTGTTGAAACTTATAATACGACCTTCCCGAGGAAGAGTCAACTGATTTTTCATAATTATTAGATAATTTAGTTTATTCAAAAATCTTTGTAATCGTTTTCATTCTTGATATGAAGCCATTTGATTAAAATAAAAATTTTCTAGTGATTTTTTTGCCCCTCTACCAATGCTAGTCAAAAGACAGCCTCCTCAAAAATGCACGCTCCCGAAACAGGAGCATGCATTCCCTTAACTTCCTATGAAGTTTGCACATTCTTGAACTGGCTTTCATACATATGGCGGTATTGCCCATTTTGGTTGATCAATTCCTGATGACTCCCCTGTTCCTTAATACGACCGTCATCAATGACCATAATAGTGTCAGCTTCACGGATAGTCGATAACCGGTGGGCAATCATAAAGCTTGTTCTGCCAGCCATGACTTTGCGCATTGCATTCTGGATGGCAAGCTCCGTTCTCGTATCAACACTGCTGGTCGCTTCATCAAGAATCAGAATGGCCGGATCAGAGAGAATGGCTCTAGCAATCGCTAGCAGCTGACGCTGTCCTTGACTAAGATTCCCCCCGCTTTCTGAAAGCATGGTTTCATACCCCTTAGGCAGCCTTGTGATGAAATAATGAGCATTGGCCATTTTAGCTGCTTCCACCACTTCATCATCGGTTGCCTCAAGCCGGCCATATTTGATATTCTCCTTGATTGTCCCTGTAAACAAATACGTATCCTGAAGAACGATGCCAAATGTGTTGCGCAGGCTCTCTCGCGTGAAATCACGGATATCCGTTCCGTCAATCGTAATGCGTCCTGCCCCGACATCATAAAAGCGTGTCAATAAATTAATAATCGTTGTTTTGCCTGCTCCGGTCGGACCAACGAGCGCAATATGGCTGCCCGCTTTAGCCTCGAAGCTTATGTTGTTCAGGATAGGAGAATCCTTTTGATAACCAAAGCTGACCCGTTCAAAGCTTACCCTTCCTTCCGCTCGGGATAGCTCGTCCGCACCAGGCTTATCCGCCAGCTCTTCTGTCTCGTCAATAACCTGAAACACACGCTCAGCACCGGCAACCGCTGATTGAAAAATATTAAAGATATTGGCCAAATCATTTAATGGCCGTGTAAATTGCCGTGAATAACTGATAAAGGCAGCAATGACTCCAACCGTAATCGAGCCATTAACAGCCAAAACTCCTCCGACAATCGCCACAGAGGTCAGCCCTAAGTTATTGATGACATTCATGATTGGCATGAGAAAGCCAGACCAGATTTGAGCCTTGCGCCCTGATTCGAACAACTTGCCGTTAATCGCATCAAAGGTGAAAATGACCTCATCTTCATGGTTAAATGCCTTCACAATCAAATTGCCGGAAATCGACTCTTCAATATGCCCATTAAGTCGGCCTAAATGCTTTTGCTGCTCCCTAAAGAGAATCCTTGTCCTTTTAGCGATTGTTTTTGTCAGTAAATACATAAGGGGGATTGTCACGCATGCCGCCAATGTCAATATCGGACTGAGCACGAGCATCATAACAAAGGAGCCCGTGATGGTAATGACCCCGCTCATCAGCTGGGTCGTCGACTGGGAGATACTTGTGCTGACATTGTCGATATCATTCGTCACACGGCTCATCATGTCGCCATGAGTGTGTGTATCGTAATAGGATATCGGCAATTTATTCAGCTTACGGAACAAGGATTCCCTCAAAGACCGGACAACACGCTGGGAGATTCCCGCCATCATCCAGCCTTGCAAAAGTGTAGAGACTCCATCTGTCACGTACACGACTGCGAGAATAATAACAAACCAATGCAGGAGAGAAAGGTCAACCTGCCTCCATTCAAGGGAGTCCACCGTCCTCCCAATCCAATAGGGGACAAATAAGCTGACGGCAGCACTTATGACCACAAAGAGAAGGACAATCCACAGGCTTCTTTTCTCGCTCCCGAAATAACCCCATATGCGCTTCAATGTCCCGCTAAAATCCTTTGGCTTTTCAACAGCCGCAAATCTCGCTCCCCCATGCCCTCTTGGCGGTCCAGTTGGAAGCGTTCCTTTATTCTGGTTAGTTGACTCAGCCACTAGTTTCCATCTCCGTTCCTAATTGGGATAGGATAATCTCCTTATAGACAGGATTGTCCTTGGCCAATTCCTCATGCTTGCCAGCGCCGGCAATTTTCCCATTTTCCATGACGATGATAAGGTCTGCATCCATGATTGAGGTGATTCGCTGAGCAATTAGGAAGACGATTTTCTTCTTTCTGTCCTCACGCAGCGCCTCCTTTAACCGTTGTTCAGTCACGGCATCTAGGGCGCTTGTCGAATCATCCAATATGAGAATGGGCGCATTCTTCAATAATGCACGAGTGATTGACACCCGCTGTTTCTGCCCTCCTGAAAGGTTCACACCGCCTTGGCCAAGCTGCGTATCATACCCATCCGGCAAACGAGAGATAAAGGCATCAGCCTGCGCGATTCTTGAAGCATGCTGGATATCTTCCATACCAGCATCCGCTTTCCCCCATAGAATATTTTCTTTGATGGTACCCGTAAAGAGAGTAGATTTCTGCGGAACATAAGCAATTTGGTCACGCAATTGTTTCAAATCCATCGAATGAATATTTTCGCCGTTTATGTAAATTGACCCGCGGGATGGTTCATACAGCCTTAGAAGCAAATTCACCAGACTGCTCTTCCCCGCACCTGTGGACCCAATAATTCCAACCGTTTCTCCCGGACGAACGTGTAACGATACATCCTTTACGACATAATCCTCTGTGCCATGATAGGAAAAACTGACATGGTCAAACATAACTCCTTCCTGCCGGATGCTGGCATCTTGCGCTTTCATCCCGGATACGTGATTCGTCCCTAAGACTTCACTAATCCTGCCGGCGGAAACACGCGCGCGGACAAACATATTGAAAATCATCGTAATCATCATCAAGCTTATTAGGATTTGGGTCATATAGTTCACATAAGCGACCACTTCACCCACCTGCATTTGTCCATCATTAATATTCCAGCCGCCAGCCAGCAACACTAGCACAATGCCGAAATTGACCGTGAGGGATATCCCCGGACTAAAGATAGACATGATTCGCATGGCTTTCGTGGATGTACCGAATAATTGCTCATTTTTCTCATCAAATCTTGACTGTTCGAAAGGTCCGCGATTGAATGCCCGGATAACCCGAATGCCTGAGAGAAATTCCCTCACCACACCATTGAGCTGATCCGTCGCTTTTTGGACACGCATAAAGAACGGCAGACTGATTCTCATGTTTAGGATGATAATCAGCGCGACTATCGGGATAACAATAAGAAGCACCCAGGAGATGGATGCATTAAGCCTTACCGCCATAAAGATACTTCCCAAACAGACAAGCGGCGCCTTCACCATAATCCGCATTAATCCATTCACGAACATCTGTACCTGATTGACATCATTCGTCAGCCTGGTCACAAGTGAGGATGCCTCAAATTGATTCATTTCTTCAAGTCTCAAGGAATGGATTTTCCGGTATAAGTCTGAACGAAGCTCAGCACCGAGCCTTTGTGACAGATTGCTAGAAATGATATTCCGAATAATGGCTCCAAGTGCACCAATCCCTGTTACAAGAAGCATCATCCCGCCCATATCGAGAACATATTGAAGATCATTGTTGGCAACACCATTATCAATAATGGAGGCCAATATCGTAGGAAGAAGCAAGTCGCAAATCGCCTCTATCATTAAAAAAACAATGGCTATCGAAAATAAAAAACCATACTTCTTTATATACTTCTTATAATGCCTCATTCATTCACCCTCTTCCTGCTGACACATATGCATACCCTTATTTTGCTAAATTCCTATTCATCATACAAGCAAAAAAGCCCGGAACTAATTGTCCCGGACTTTCTTAGTTAATTATTTTGTTTTTTCAAATACATATATACTGGGTATCCGATAGCTGTAATAGCTAACCCAATTAATGAATAGAGCGTGTCACTAACGATTGTGCAAACCAATATATAGACGCCGCCTATTATGCCAACAAGCGGCACAATCGGATACAGCGGCACGCGATAGGTCGGCACTAGATCTGGGCGTTTCTTACGCATAACGAATACACCATAAATAGCGAGCACAAAGAAAATCCAAACGGCAAATAATGCTAGAGTTGATAAAGTATTGAATGACCCTGAGAATATATAAATAATAGCAATCGCCACTTGGAAAATGTAAACGTTAATTGGTGTGCTCGTACGTTTCTCAACGCGGCCAATGATATGGTGGAACGGGAAAATCTTATTCTCCGCCATAGCAAACGGTACACGCACAGTCGTCATCAGGTACCCATTTAACGTTCCAAAGATCGAAATCAGAATTCCGATTGAAATGAGCATAGAACCAGCGCTGCCGAATAAGATTTGGGCAGCATCAGAGGCCACATTCTCCGCCCCAACGATTTCCGCTGGAGTTAACACGGATAAGAATGCAACATTGATTAAAACATAAGCCGCAATAATAATCATCATTCCAAAGAAAATGGAGCGCGGCAAGTCACGTTTAGGGTCTTTCATCTCACCCGCCATATTGCCCACACTAATCCATCCTTCATAAGCAAAAAGCGTCCCGAGCATAGCTACACCAAACGTTGCAAAGGAAAACCCATGGACTGGTTCCCCAGAGAAAACAGGGGTAGCTTCATTAACGCCGTGGATAATACCAAAGATGATGATAAAAGCAATGGGAATCATTTTAGCAATCGTTGCAATGAACTGTATCCGGCTTCCGAGCTTTGTCGAAATGACATTCAGCACCGTCACAAAGAGTAAGATACCAATCGCCAACGCTTTTTGCTGGCCACTTGACATTGGGATGAAATAAGTGGCCTGAGTCGCAAAGACAATGCAAAGCGCCGCCACAATCGCCGGCCCATAAATCAATGCTTGCACCCAGCCAAATAAAAAGGCAATCTTCTCACCATATAATTCTTTCAAATAGGCAAACACGCCGCCCGTGTGAGGGATTGCTGATCCAATTTCCGCTAACGTCAGAGCGGCTGCCATCGTCAGCAAACCTCCAAGCAGCCATGCCAGCACGGCTGCTATTGCCGAACCTGCACTATCCATTACTGGAGTTGCCTTGAAGAAAATCCCGGAACCAATAACCACGCCAACCACAATGGTCAAGGCTTCCTTCATGCCAATTTCCTTCTTTAACACTGCACCTGCTGCATACATCTCTTTCTCTTGTTGTTTTTGCATGAACCCTATTTCCCTCTCAAAATTATTTGTAAATAATTTATTTCTCACTAGATTTTATCACGATATTTAATATAAATCCTTAAAAACTATAACTTGGTAAATTTTTATCTTATCAGAAAATTGCCATTTAAAACTATATTCTATTTTCAATTCACTTGATACCTGAAAATATGACAAAAGCTGCCTTGACCCTTACTCAAAAGAGAAGAATCATAGGCAGCCTCTCAATTCGTATGATAGATTGAGGAATATATTATTATAGAATAGTATTACTCAGCAAATTAGATGAACAATCAATGATGATAAATATTCATGACCCAAAAACCAATATCCTGAAAACCTAGTTTTTTATAAATCGTTCCGGCATCAGGATTATCATAGAATAGGCATAATTCCTTGCCCTCCCCCAGCAGCTCCTCACACAGCGCCACCATACATGCACTAGCCATTCCTTTCCTCTTATAATCCGGATGGGTCGCAACTCCAACGACCATGGCGGAGAGAGAGTTCTCGGCTGTTGTTGAAGCGGTAGAAACGAATCGGCCTTCCCTTTCAATATAAAACGTCCTGGCTACTCCGCTCTCAAGGGCTTCCCGCTTATTCTTCTCGGAAATGATAGAATCGGCAAATTCGGGAATGGCCTGCAGCAAGTCAACTAGACGCTTCGCGTCATCCGGTACGGCCAATCGCACCTCTGATACATCCACATCATCAAGGTTAACCTTCAACTCTGTACATTTCGCATAATAAAACTTTCTTTTTCGCTTCAGCTTATTTGTCAGGTATGGTTCAATCTTTGCCGTGCAGCGCTCCAAGCCGGATAAAAAGGAGAACTGGTCATCCGCTTCGATAATCCGGGCAAATCCCTGTGCATCAAATTCCTCTGTTTTAGCATACGGAATATAGTTTTCACGATATTTCAGCAAAACGGCCATCAGTTCATTCTGATCATTAAATTCTCCCCATACTTGCTGGAATTCCTGCTCATACCCATATGCTTCAATATCACCGATGATGAACAAATTCTCGGCAGCTTCCCCTTTTATCAGACGAAAGCATGCTTCATGGTCCTGCTTATCCAATCTCCGAATCATCCGAAATCCCCCAATCCCAAAGCAAACGGTTTATTTTTCCATCCATTATAAAACAATAAAAAAGGCGATGGAACCCCCTTCGAAGGATTCCATCGCATTCTTTTATTCGCTCGTAATCTCTTTCAAGATTTCATAGGAGCGCTTTTGCTTATCAGGATCAAAAATATAGGAAATAGCCATAATCTCATCCACATTGTGAGCCTCCTGGAAATCAGAAAGCTGGGTTCTGACAGAGTCCTTGGAGCCAATCAAGGAAACGCTTGTCATTGCTTGAGCCATTTGTTTTTCGCCAGGTGTCCATAAACCATCCATTGTATCTACCGGCGGGCTTAATGGATTTTTCGAGCCGCGGACGACATTCAAGAAGAACTGCTGCAGCGTCGTTGACTCATACAAGGCTTCCTCATCCGTTTCAGCCGCGATGACATTAAGACAAACCATCATATATGGCTTATCCAGATACTTCGATGGCTGGAATCTATTTCGATAGATAGAAATCGCCTCCTCCATATAACGAGGGGCAAAATGGGCCGCAAAGACATATGGAAGGCCCAACTTAGCGGCAAGGACGGCCGATTCTGTTGAGGATCCGAGAATGAAAACGGGAATGTTCGCGTCTGCACCCGGGTAAGCTTTTACCGCTCCTTGTTCATCCTCCGGACCGAAATAGGTTAAGATCTCCTCCACATCGGCCGGGAAAGTATACACCGAATTATGATTCGATCTGCGCAGGGCCCCCGCAGTGAGCATATCTGTCCCTGGAGCGCGTCCCAGCCCAAGATTCAAGCGGTTCGGATAAATGGCCTCCATGGTGCCAAATTGCTCCGCCACAACGAGCGGGGAATGATTCGGAAGCATGATTCCCCCTGACCCTACCTGAATTTTATCTGTATGTTCAAGCACATGCTTTATCAAGATTGCAGTGGCTGAGCTGACCAGTGTAGGTGTATTATGATGCTCAGCTACCCAATATCGGGTATATCCCATCTTCTCAACAGCCTGGGCCAAATCGACTAAGGAATCAATCGCTTCCTTCGTTCCCTCCCCGCTTCTAATTGGCGCGAGATTCAGCACCGAGACCGGTATGTGTATAGTTGACATGTAGGCACAACCTCCTGCTAGTTATTTCCATTCAATAGTATCAATATCTTTCCCGTATGAGAAATGTAATGCTTGTCAGATTTGTTTTTTCTCATCGTAACCGTTATACTATTCGGACAAAGCACATAAAGGAGACTAGTACTATGAGCAAAATTGAAATCGGAGAAATCCTTTTACTTGAAGGTGAAGACGGCCAGGATCAAGAAATTGAAATCCTAGGTACACTTGACGTTGACGGAGCAGAATATGCGGTCGCAGGACTTGTAGAAGAAATCAAGCGCGAAACAGATGAGGATATGGAAATCTTCTTCTTCCGTGTCGATGATGAGGG
The DNA here is from genome assembly GCF_002946355.1 of Pradoshia eiseniae. NCBI lineage: Bacteria > Bacillati > Bacillota > Bacilli > Caryophanales > Bacillaceae > Pradoshia > Pradoshia eiseniae. The sequence continues at coordinate 4,949 of NZ_PKOZ01000001.1, read as the reverse complement.
CGAGCTGCATGAAATAGAATCTGATGAAGAATTCCAAAAGGTAGCGAGCGTACTTGAAAACAATTTAAAGCATGACCATTAAGAAACCAGGCCATGAACGACAAAAGGGATTGAGAATAAACATTCTCAATCCCTTTTTATTTCATTGTCGAAAAGCCTCTAGGAAACCTCTCATACATGAGCGTCTGCCCTAGACTAATAGCGCATAATTATCTTTACTGACGCAACGGCCGATTTAGGAAACTTTCGCTTCCTCCTTAAAGGACCGGGTATATTGCGGTAATATAACCTTCCAAAACAGCAGGCCATTCGCAATCACCAAAAGACCAAAGAAGCCTCTTGCAATCCATTCCGGAACCAGCAGGGCGATTCCGTTCATATCCCCGCCTCCAAACAATCCGCAAAGAACGCTCAGATATACGGGGTCAAGCAGAAGCAGGGTGATTGTCACATAATACATGATTGCCCGGAAAATCTTAGAATGCGACCTGCAAATCATGGGGCTTGCAAAAACCATTGCATAACCGATAATCAGCGTGCTGATCGCACCTGCCAGGCAAAAAATCCCCATTTGCAGATCGGTCATCTGCGTGTTGTACACATCGATCTGAATGCCCAGACCCATAAAATTGATTGTTTTGAACACTCCCATAGAAAGTGCGGCAATCAGATGGGCACCTTCATGGACAATGTAGTACACAATCAATGCTGCAAAAAGCGCTGTATATTGTCTTATTCGTTTATTCATAGTTGTTGGTATCTCCTTGGTGTAATCGTTATTCAATAGATTATAAATTATTTGTTCCTCATAGTACCGACGAATATCCGCTGGTTTACCTCCCTAAAGCATTCTTTGCAGTATTCAGCCAGAGAAACTATGGTCTTCAAGAAAAGCATGCCCGCAATCAAGCCTGACAGTCCGGCAATTTTGAATCAGCGCCTGCACTCTTTCAGCATCTTCTTCACTGTTAGCCGCTTTCAGTGTGCCATCGCTTCCGACAACCGCCTTCGCTTTCAAATAAATGGTCTCGCAGTTATCTTTCTAGTCTCATTCTCAACAAATTGTGCAACTGCAGTTATGTAATAGTAAAAATTATATTTAAATATTTTTAACCTGTCAAAACAGCTGTGAAAAGCATACCACGGCATGGGCATGCCCAAATGCTCGTTCGCACTTCTTATATAATCCTATTAAACAAACTAGGATTAATGGGATTCCCCCTTCACTCATCATTATTTGCTTATCTAATATGCTAAACTTTATCCTCCCCGCTTGCCGCCATTTTTGGGTCATTTGTTACAGAATAAGCTACCTCTTCTCTTCATACACTTCCATGTATTCAAAAAAACGAATGATATGGAGGCATTTAATGAACAAAATGATGAGAAAAATTTCAGCTATTTTCCTGTGCTTATTGGTATTCATTCCATACGGGATCTCCTCAGAGGTTTCTGCCGGAAAGCTGATTCCGCCGAGAGAATCCTTTACCCCAGGCGATTGGTTCCTGGGAGACCGCCCGCCAAATTATAATTCATCTAAACCGCCGATTGTCTTTGTCCAAGGGAAGAATGGAAACTCGACCAGCTGGTATGGTGAGACGTCTTACCATGGAGTGAACGATATGTATACAAAAGCGTATGATGCTGGTTACCAAACCGTTTTTGTCCAGCTTTATGATGCGGCGGGCAATGGATCAGAAAATCAATATACGAACGGGCGCCTGCTTGCCTCCATGCTCAGGGAAATATCGCGTCACTTCAACGGCCAGAAGGTTAATATTATCGCCCACAGCAAGGGAGGTCCTGACACACAGGCTGCTCTCATCCACTACGGAGCGCATCAATATGTCGGCAGGGTCGTCACATTAGGCTCGCCGCACCACGGCTCAGAGCTGGCAGACCTGGCGTACAGCTGGTATGCCGGATGGCTGGGAGAACTGCTCGGTCAAAATGATGCAGGCACGTATTCCCTTCAGGTTGGGGAAATGGCGAAATTCCGCTCTGCGACTGACAGCCATACAAACAGAAGTAAAAATAAGTACTACACGATTGCCGGAACTAACCGTGGGCCTGCCTTTTCCGCTCTTGCTTTAGGCGGTGCATATTTAGGTTCCTACGGTGCTAACGATGGGCTAGTCAATGTAACAAGCACAAAGCTGCCGTATAGCACACACTTATTCACAGATAGCACGCTTGACCACGATAATATTCGATTAGGATCGAAGGTATTCTCAAGAATCGAGCCATATTTGCGCACTTCCTCCGTCGCACAAACCAGCTCGTCAGCCGATTCGCTCAAGCAAACCGAAACAGCTATCCAGAGCTCGTCTTCCCGCTACATCCATGGCGGCAGCTTAAGCCAGGGTCAGTTCATTAAACAAGAAATGTATCTGCCTGAAAAAACAACCGGAACCCTCGCTGTCTACACAGCTAGCCCATCTACAGTCGTCGAGCTAGTCTCGCCGGATGGGATCATCATCCCTGCATCGAAGCCAGATGTCGACCAAACCATTTTCTCAGGCGCCAACCTTTATACATTTGACCTTCCTGCTTTCGCCCCTGGCACTTGGACGGTTCAAATGAAAGCAACAGATACAAATGACGCCTACATGCTGGCCTCCACCTTCAACGATGAAGACACGTACGGACTGGAGATGGCCGGAAAAGGCAAAGCAGCTCAAACCGACTTCACAATCCGCACTCCAAAGCAGGCAGGTACAACTAGCTTCTCGATTAAATTTATTGATAGCGATGGCAATCAGCTAAATCATAACACCCAGCCGAAGCCAGTCAGCGGATCGACTTACACCGCCAAGCTTCCGAAGGTATCTAAGCCGGGGGTTTATAATATGACGGTTGATATTAAGACGAAGCATCCGAATGGCAAGGAATCGATAAGGACTTTGGTGCGATCGATTTATATAGATTAAACAAAAGGAAGAGCCTCTTATAAACAAAGAGAGCTCTTCCTTTCTAAATGACAAGCCAAAAACACCTACTGCCATCAGTGGGTGCCCTGCATTATTCACTTTATACTCTATTATTGAGCAGTATATCCGCCGTCTACGACAATCTCCGCCCCTGTCATAAAGGTATTTTCAATGGCGAAAATGATGGCATGCGCGATTTCCTCCGGCTTTCCAAGACGATCAATCCCTTTAGATAGCGGATGAAGTGATTTTAGCATTTCAATCCCTTCAGCTCCTGCAACGTCCTCATTAACCATTCCCGTAATAATATAACCAGGATGAACGCTATTCACACGGATGTTAAATGGAGCAAATTCCAATGCCATGGATTTGGTCATTAATCTTACCGCACCTTTGCTAGTATTGTAGAAACAAGCACCTGCTGAACCTACTAAGCCTAGAATAGAAGAGACATTAATAACCGCTCCGCCCGTGCCTTGCGCAACCATCTGGCGAATCGCTTCACGGCTGCAATAGAATACACCATTTTGGTTAACACCTATGTATTTCTCGTATTCCTCAGTTGAAAGTTCTAGCGTGCTGCCGCCCCCGCCAATTCCCGCATTGGCAACCATAATGTCAAGATGGCCGTATTTTTCAACCACATGTGACACCATTTCTTTTACTTGACCCTCATCTGATACGTCTACTTTAATAAATTCAACGTTTAATTCCCCTGCAGTTTGATTCCCTAGCTCTTCATTGAAGTCTGCAATGACCGGCACTCCTCCTTTGGCAAGAATCGCCTTAACGGCTTCCTTACCAATTCCGTTTGCTCCACCTGTTACGATCGCTACTTTCCCTTGGATTTCAAACATGCTAATATCTCTCCTTTTCCTTTATTATTTCTTTTTGATAAGATATTTTTTCAGAATAATTAATCAATTTATATTTTATCAATATAAAAACGAATAGTCACTAATTCCTCTGTCTTCTAACTTAATAAATTATTATATTAATAAACAGATACAGGCAATATCACCTGCCAGACTACCCTTATCTCTTCCTAAATCTACATATGGACAGGAAAGATATCACTGTATAAAGTACATATTAAACACTATTTTTTCATCCATATAGGGGGATTCATATATTATGAGGCACTACGGGTATTACCCAGCAAGAAGGAAATCAACAGGGATTGCCTATATTTTATGGCTCTTTTTAGGCTATTTAGGGGCACACCGATTTTATTTGCGAGATTACGGAATGGGTATTTTCTACCTTTTCACAGGCGGAGGATTCATGATTGGCTGGTTTATTGACCTATTTCGCATCGGCAATATGGTCGACATCTATAACTACCGATATGCACAGGCACCCATTCATCATGCAGGCGGATACGGAAACACGTACAATAACACCAAAAATATCAACAATACCTTTATCATTAATAATATGATGAAAGACGTAACCAAGGTTGATATCCAGGATAAATAGAGGATTTTCAGATCATTCAACTTTTTAATTGAGTCATATCCGTATCGGTATGACTCTTTTTAATTTGGCGGCCGCTATAAAGGCTTAAGCAAAACTATAATGAAAAACCTAGAATCCCAAAGCTTCAAACAATCAGATTATCAGTCAATCCCGCCGCCACCGGAATCGCTGCTGTCAAAACTAGCGGAGTAATTATAATCATTGCCAGCTGCTTCTGATTTGGAAGATTGGTTTTTATCTTCATCAGCTAAATCAGCTGTAAATATGATAGGGTTAAACGCACCACTATCTGACGTGTCTTTGTTAAGCTGCTTTCCATTCGTCTTTCCCTTCTTCTTTCGAAACCAATTAAACACAAGCATCACTCCTTTTGATATGACTCTTTATACAATTCTTTAAAACTAGTATAAATCCTTCTTATGCTGAACCGCTTTTTAGCTGCATAACAAAAAAAGAGCTGATCTGAAGTGCACCCCAAATGTTAGACAAATCATCTAACATTTGGAGGTGCTTTTCTTTTGGCTAAATTCACTGAAGAGG